>JBBSGQ010000103.1:0-9718 GCA_038253965.1 Acidimicrobiales bacterium
CATCTGGGGCGGACTTGGGCTGTTGGTTGTTGGACGGGCGCCGATGACCGCTGCCGCTTCGCGGCAGGAGAAGACCGTGCTGATGGTTCGCTCGCCCTGCGGGCTCGCTCATCGGCGCGTCCTCACATCTGGGGCGGACTTGGGCTGTTGGTTGTTGGACGGGCGCCGATGACCGCTGCCGCTTCGCGGCAGGAGAAGACCGTGCTGATGGTTCGCTCGCCCTGCGGGCTCGCTCATCGGTGCCTTCTTTCGCCGGTGGTGATGGTGTCGGCTCAGCTTCCCATGGCGGAGTCCCGCAGTTCCCGCTTGAGGACCTTGCCCGCAGGGTTCCGGGGAAGCGGTGCGTCGAGCAGGATGATCCGCGACGGAACCTTGAACGGTGCCAGCCGTTGGCGGACATGCGCCTGCAGCTCCTCGGCGGTGAGGCTGTGGCCGGGTCGGCGGTAGACGGCGGCTGCCACCTCTTCTCCCAACCGCTCGTGCGGCACGCCGAAGACCGCCGCCTCGTACACCGCAGGGTGCTCGTAGAGGGCCGCCTCGACCTCGGTGCAGTACACGTTCTCGCCGGCTCGCAGCACCATGTCCTTGGCCCTGTCCTCGACGTAGACGAAGCCCTCTGCATCGATCCGCCCGATGTCGCCGGTGCGGAGCCAACCGTCGACGATGGTCTCGGCGGTCGCATCCGGCCGGTTCCAGTAGCCCCTGATCAGGTTGGGGCCCTTGAACCAGATCTCACCGCGTTCGCCGATCGGCAGAGACCGGTCGTCGGGATCGCGCACGTCGATCTCGAGGATCGGGGTCACTCGTCCGGTGCTCGTCGGGTTCGTCGTGTAGTCCACGCCCGAGTTGCCCGGTCCGTAGGCGTTCGTCTCGGTCATGCCGTAGCCGATCGACGGTCGACCCTTGGCGAAGCTGCTGGCCACCCGCTTCACCAGCTCGGGAGGAGCGGGCGCGCCCCCGCCACCGACGCTCGTGAGGCTCGAGGTGTCGAACTCGGCGAACCGCGGCGACTCGAGCAGGTCCCAGCTCTGGGTCGGTACGCCGACGAAGTTCGTCACCCGTTCCCGTTCGATCAACGCAAGCGCTCGCTCGGCATCCCACTTGTACATGATCACGAGCTTTAGGCCGCTGGCGAAGCACGAGAGCATGACGGGCACACAGCCGGTGACATGGAACAGGGGCACGATGAGGATGAACACCGGTGGGCCGCCGCTCGGTGCCTCCTCGGGTCGCCGCAACCGATCGAGGGCTGTGCGGCATCCGAACCCGAGCAGCGCCTGCAGGATCGCGCGGTGCGTCGACACCGCTCCTTTCGGCCGGCCTGTCGTGCCTGACGTGTAGAGGATCGTCGCATCGTCGTCGGGCTCGATGATGACGTCCGGCAGCGCTGCGCCGGGTACCACCACGTCCTCCCAACGGTCGGCATCACCGGCCTCGTCGAGCGCCGTCCGTACGGCGATGGTGCGGATCCCGAGGCGGCGGCAGGCCGGTTCTGCCCGAGCTACCCGTTCGGCGTCGGCGATGAGCACCGTGGCCCCGCTGTCGGCCAGGGCGTAGTCGAGCTCGTCTTCGGACCACCAGGCGTTGAGCGACACGGACACGGCCCCGACCGACGTGGTGGCGGCGAAGCTCACCACCCACTCCGGGTAGTTCCTCATGCCGATGGCAACCCGGTCGCCCCTCTGCACGCCGTACCGGCCGACGAGCGTGGCGCCGAGCGCGTCGACCGCGGCCATCGTCGTGGCGAAGCTCCATCGCTCGTCCTCATAGACGAGGAACGTGTCATCGCCTCGCTGGCGAGCGGTGGCGAACAGCTCGCGGAGGCTCGGAGGGCAGTTGCGGAACAGCGTGTACTCGATGCCGAGGATCGTCGCCCGCTGGGTCTCGAACCGTTGACCCGGTGCGGTCACCGCTGTTGCCGCGTCGGCGTAGCTCATCGTCATGATGCCTGAGTCGACACGCTGCCTGTCCTGAGGGTCAAGTGCAGACGGACGTCACGCAGCCGGCCAACGGGCCGCGCCCCGATCCGCCGTTGGGCGCCGGCATCTCGCTGCTCGGCCAGAATGCGGCCATGAGCGACGATGACCTCCAGCCGTTTCCGGATGACTGGCAGAGGGCGCTCGCCGTGGTCGAATACGGGCTGCCCCTCCGGCGCGACATCGCCCGCGCTATCCGCCGCCATAGTCCCGATCTGCTGATCACCGGCAATGCCCACCCGTCCTGGCCGGGCGGCTGGCCCAACATGGCCGACCATCGAGTCGTCGGCCAGGCGGTCATCGATGCGGCACGGAATGCCGCCAACCGCTGGGTGTTCACTGACCTGATCGACGAGGGGTTCGAGCCATGGTCCGGCGCTCGTCGGATCGCCATGAACGCTTCGCCTCAGGCGACTCACGCCGTCGACATCACCCACACGATCGAGCGTGGCGTGGCGTCCCTGCGGGCCCACGCCGTCTACCTGGCCGGGTTGGCCAACTCGGATATGGACCCCGACGCGTTCCTCCGCGACTGGGCGGAGCAGGCCGCGACCAGGTTCGGCCGGCGGCTGGCCGTGACGTTCGAGTTGCTCGAGTGGTAGTGGTCTCCTCGAGGGCCGAACGATGACCGGCACCACCGAGGTGCTGGTGGCGAACGCGGCGGCGGTGCTAGTGCTCCTGGTCGCTACGTGGGTCGTGAGTCTGGCGATCCGCAACGCAAGCATCGTCGACATCGTGTGGGGCATCGGGTTCGTGCTGGTGGCATGGACGACGTTTCTCCTGGCCGACGGCTCGCGAACCCGCAAGCTGACCCTCGCCGTGTTGGTGACCGTCTGGGGGCTGCGGCTCGCCGTTCACCTGGCGTGGCGCAACATCGGCAAGGGCGAGGACTTCCGCTATCGGGCGATGCGCAAGAAGCATGACCACCGGTTCCCGCTCAAGAGCCTGTACACGGTGTTCCTCACCCAGGCCCTGCTGATGTGGGTCGTGTCGCTGCCCGTGCAGCTCGCCATGGTGCCGGCCTTGCCGCGTCACCTCGGAGTGCTTGCCATCGCCGGTCTCGCACTGTGGGTGGTCGGCTTGTTCTTCGAAACGGTCGGTGATCTGCAGCTCGCCCGCTTCAAGGCTGATCCCGCCACGTCTGGGACCGTCATGGACAAAGGGCTGTGGAGGTATACCCGCCATCCCAACTACTTCGGAGACTTCGCTGTCTGGTGGGGGATCTTTCTCGTGGCCGCCGAGACCGGCACCGGTCGGTTCGGGGTGATCGGGCCGATCGTGATGTCGGTGCTGCTGATGAAGGTCTCCGGTGTGGGCATGCTCGAGCGGACGATCGGCAAGCGCCGCCGCGGCTATGACGACTACGTCACGCGCACGAGCACGTTCTTCCCGCGCCCTCCGAAGGGGGGCCCGGCCAACTCGACGCAATAGCAGGGGTCCGCCGCGGCTATTGCGTCGAGAACGTCAGGTGAGCACTACCTCGGTCACGTCGGCGCTCGCCGCGAAACGGCGACGGTACTCCCGCAGCGGGACAGGTGGACTGACGAGAAAGCCTTGGAACGCTGCGCAGCCGAGTCTGCGCAGGAACGCAAGTTGCGCCTCGGTCTCGACACCCTCCGCAACCGTGCGGAGTCCGAGTGCATCGGCCAGCGCGACGACCGCTTCGACGATCGTGCGTGCGTTGCCGTCGTGCTCGATGTCGTGCACGAAGGACCTGTCGATCTTCAGCTCGTGCAGCGGAAGGCGTCGGAGATAGGCGAGTGACGAGTATCCGGTGCCGAAGTCGTCGATCGATAGCCGGACCCCCAGGTCGGCGAGTGCCTGGAGACGGCTGCGGGCGGCTTCGAGGTCGTGCACCAGGGAGGACTCGGTGAGCTCGATGGCCAGCGCCGTACCGGGCATGCCCGACCGGTGCAGTGCGTAGACGACCGAGTCGACGAAATCAGGCAGCTGGAACTGCATGCCGCTGACGTTCACCGAGAGCACCGAGTCGGCGTCGAACACGCCGTAGTCGATCAAACGCCGTCCCAGCCGGCAGGCCTCGTCCAGGACCCAACACCCGATCGGCACGATGAGGCCGTTGCGCTCGGCGGCATCGATCACCGACGTCGGGTCAGAGGGTCCGGGTCCCGTGCGGTTCCATCGCAAGAGGCACTCGGCGCCGAGCACATGTCCTGTGGCCGTCGACACCTGCGGTTGGAGGTACAGCTCGAACTCGTTGTTGTCGATGGCGCTTCGAAGATCGGTGTCGAGAAGCAGGCGGCTCTGCACCCGCTCGTTCATTTGCGGTTCGAAGAACCGGTGCGAGCCCCGCCCGCCCTCCTTCGCCGCGTACATGGCGAGGTCGGCATGGCGGACGAGTTGCTCGGCGTCCTCGTCGCCTCCCGAGAACAGGGCGATACCGACGCTGACCGAGATCTTCACAGTCAATCGGTCGAGCGTGAACGGACGGCTGAGCTGCTGACACGCGGCCTCGGCGATCGACGCCGCCTGGGCCGCTGCGGTCGCGGCGTCAGGTCCGAGGCCCGGCAACAGGATCACGAACTCGTCGCCACCGAGGCGAGCTATGGAGTCGCCCGGTCGGAGGTGGAGGTGAAGCCGTTCCCCGGTCTCCTGCAGGATCAGATCACCTTGGCTGTGACCGAGTGAGTCGTTGACGGTCTTGAAGCCGTCGAGGTCGAGGAAGAGCAGTGCGAGCTGGTCGCCGTCATACCGCGCCGCGGCGAGGGCCATGTCGAGGCTCCCGAAGAAGAACCCACGGTTCGGCAGATCGGTGAGCGGGTCCCGGTTCGCAAGGGCCTCGAGTTGGTCGCGGGTGCGGACCAGCTCGGTGATGTCGCTGTTGGTGGAGATGGCGCCCTCGACCTCACCTGTGGCCGGATCGAGGATCGGCGAGGTGTTCACCAGCAGCCAGCGGGTGGTGCCATCGCCGAGAGGAACGCCGTGCACCTCGTCGAGGATCGCCTCGCCACTGCGCAGTGTCCGTCCGAGCGGTCCCCGGTCGCTCGGGATCGGACCGCCTTCCTCATCGACGCGCGTCTGCAGGATCCGCCCGGCTGACGCGCCGACCATCTCGCTGAGGCTCATGCCGCACAGCTCTACGGCCCGCGGGTTGGCCATGGTCACGACGCAGTCCTGGTCGACCACGAGGATGCCGTCCTTCATGGCCGCGATCACCTTGGCCAGGCCGCTCTCTCGCCTGCGCAGTCGTTCATCGGCTTCGTGCTGATCGGTGGTGTCACGGGCGAGGGCGATCAGGAAGAGAGCACCGTCGAAGAGCTTGGTGCGCAGATGCATCTTCGCCGGGAACGTGGAGCCGTCACGGCGGAGCAGTCGTGTGTCGAACGTGGCGGTGGAGCCTTCCGGTATGGCATGCGCCATGTGCCCCCAGATCTCGGGGTCATCGGGAAGAAGCGCATCGAGGTCCGGCACCCGCACGCCGAGCAACCCGGCCGGCTCGTAACCGAGCGCACGGTGCGCTTCTGCGCTGGCCTGCATGACCGACATGTCCGCAGGATCGACGACTAGCAAGATCGCCGGTGACTCGCTCAGCAAGGCACTGAAGAGGTCAGCCGACCACAGTGGGGCTTCCCGAGCCGGGGAGATCGCCTCGGCTCCCCGCTCGCCCGGCCTCCTTATCACCCACGTATCGTAACCGCGCACGCGCTTTGAGCGTTAGCCGGCTCTGTGCACCGAGACCTGGTAAAGGCCGTCGCCGGGCCAAGGCTTGCGGTCCCAGGTCGCCCAACGCTCGATGAGGGTGAGGCCCGCGACCGACCCGGCCTCGTCCAAGTCGGCGGGATCGAAGCGGTCTGTCGCGACCTGGAACCCCACGATGAGGAGTCCGCCGGCCGCCAGGTGCGCAGCGCAGCGGGCGACGACAGCTGCCTCGTCCCCAGGAGTCACGAAGACCATGACGTTGCCGGCCAGCACCACGGCGTCGAATGAGCGGCCAAGGTCGAGCGTGGCCAGGTCCCCGATGTGCCAGGCCAGCTGTGGCGCCTTCGCGCGGGCCGCAGCGAGCATGGCTGCGTCCAAGTCGACCCCGACCACGTCGAAGCCCCGCCTTGCGAGCTCGATGGCGACCCGTCCTGTGCCACAGCCCGCGTCGAGCACCGACACACGTTGGCCTGCCCCATCTCTCGTCGACCGGTCGCCGAGCAGCGACTCCACGAGGTCGGCTTCGCCGTGGACGTTCGCACCTGAGGTGGCGAGTCGACGGAACCGCTCGTCGTAGCGCTCACCGCGGGGAACGTCAGGATCACTCGACCAGCGAGATGACACGTCGCTCACTGTTGCCCAGCCGGCCATCTTGGGCCAACCGCCTTCTGCCCGCACCCCCGATGAGTGTCACACCCCCTCCGCATGATGCAAGGGAACTGATCCGCCCGGATCCGAGACCGTAGGGGTGCGAAGGATGGAAGCAGAACGCATGCAGCGGCTCGGCGAGCTGATGTCCGCGATGGCGGCCGGGGATGCGGGGGCGGTGTTCGCCCTGCAAGGGGAGTTCGGCGGGTCGATCGGCGCAGCGGTGTGCGATGCCGTGCGCCGTCGACGCGCGGTGTGCAGTCGGGAGGACACCGAGGGCCTCATCGTCGACGTGTGCCTGATGCTGTTCGAGACCGCGGGAAGCTGGTCGCCCGACGGCGGCGCACTGCCCTGGACATGGGCCGAGAAGCGGATCGGCAATCTCGTCGACAAGCACCTGGGTCAGTTCGCCGACCAACTCGACGAGCGCCGTGACGAGCGGGCCGCCGACTGCTCCGCCGGCACGCTCGCCGGCAGCGGTGTCGACGAACCGCCTGTGCTCGAGGTCCTCGATCGGTTGAGCTGCGCCCATCCGGGGGTCCGGTTGCTGCAGGAGGCGCTCGGAAGTGTGGCTACGGCCCGGGATCGCGAGCTGTTCCTGGAGCTGCGGATCCAAGAGCTGTTGGGTGACCGGTCGCCCGCGGTCACCGTCGCCGGCCTGCTCGGCCTGCATCCTGATGTCGTGCGCCAGCAGCATCGTCGGGTCCGACTGCGATTGCGCCGTCTGGCTGAGTCCGACGACCGTTTCGCCTCGTTGGCCGACCTACCTCTCGTCGCATGAGCGCGCCGGCAAGGTGAGCGCAGGTGAGCGAATCATGGGGCCGGATGGTCGCGCAGTACGGTCGGCGGTCGCCGATCGAAGGAGGTGGTGTGATGTCCCAGGATGTTCGCGCAGTGGTCGCGCTGGCCAAGGGCGAACCGGTGAGGGTCGAGACCATCTCGGTACCCGACGCCGGACCGGGCGAGGCTCTGGTCGCGGTGCAGGCCTGCGGCGTCTGCCACACGGACCTGCATTATCGGGAGGGAGCGATCAACGACGATTTCCCGTTCCTGCTCGGCCACGAGGCGGCGGGGGTCGTCGAGCAGATCGGGCCGGATGTCACGAACGTCTCGATCGGCGACTTCGTCATCCTGAACTGGCGGGCGGTGTGTGGCGAATGCCGAAGCTGTCTCCGAGGTCGTCCCTGGTACTGCTTCGCGACTCGCAACGCCACCCAGAAGATGACCCTCGACGGTGCCGACCTCGCGCCGGCGCTCGGCATCGGCGCGTTCGCCGACAAGACGCTCGTGGCTGCGGGCCAGGCCACCAAGGTCGATTCCCGGGCGCGCCCTGAGGCCGCAGGCCTGCTCGGCTGCGGGGTCATGGCCGGTCTCGGAGCGGCCATGTTCACCGGTGAGGTCGCCTCGGGTGATGCGGTGGCCGTGTTCGGGTGCGGCGGGGTGGGCGACGCGGCGGTCGTCGGGGCGCGTCTGGCCGGCGCATCCACGGTGATCGCGGTGGATCTGGATGCGGGCAAGCTGGCCAAGGCCTCCGAGTTCGGCGCGACCCACACGGTCAACGCCTCGGAGGTCGATCCGGTCGAGGCGATCCAGGCGCTCACCGGTGGTCACGGTGCCGATGTCTGCATCGAGGCGGTCGGTCACCCCGACGTGATGAAGCAGGCCTTCTACGCCCGTGACCTCGCAGGGACGCTGGTGCAGGTCGGAGTGCCGAACCCGGAGATGCGCCTCGAACTGCCGATGATCGACTTCTTCGGCCGTGGCGGACGCCTCAAGCCCTCGTGGTACGGCGACTGCCTGCCGAGCCGGGACTTTCCGGTGCTCATCGACCTCTACCTGCAGGGTCGGCTAGATCTCGACAGCTTCGTCAGCGAGACCATCGCCCTCGACGAGGTGGAAGAAGCGTTCCACCGCATGGAGCGAGGCGAGGTCCTTCGCTCAGTCGTGGTGTTGTGAGCCGGCCGAGCGCAGCATGAGTCGCATCGATCGTGTCGTCACCCACGGCATCTTCTCCCTCGACGGCGAGGACTTCGAGGTCGACAACAACATCTGGATCGTCGGCGACGGTGAGACGGTGGTGGTCATCGACGCGGCCCACGATCATCGCCCGATAGTCGACGGTGTCGCCGGTCGGCGGGTGGTGGCCATCGTCTGCACCCACGGCCACAACGACCACATCAACGCCGCAGCGGCGCTGGCCGATGCCGTTGATGCACCCATCTGGCTCCACCCGTACGACACCATGCTGTGGCAGACGGTGTACCCCGATCGAGCGGCCGACGCCGAGCTCAGCGACGGACAGGTCGTGGCGGCGGGCGACGCCGAGCTGCGGGTGCTGCACACTCCCGGCCACAGTCCCGGCGGGTGTTGCCTGTGGGACCAAGCCGACAGCGTCCTCTTTTCGGGCGACACGTTGTTCAACGGCGGTCCCGGCGCGACTGGTCGGTCCTTCTCGGATTCTGCCGCCATCATCGAGAGCATTCGGACCCGGCTACTCACGTTGCCGGCGGACACGACAGTCCACACCGGCCACGGCGACGACACCCGCATCGGGGACGAGGCGCCGCATCTGGACGAGTGGATCGCTCGCGGCGGCTGACAGTGCCGCGGCGAGAGGCGCAGCGCAGTCGGCGCGGTCTGCGATGACTGCGTTCGCGCGGTTGGTGTCGACCGGTGGCGCAGTTGCGGCGACTGCTGCCCGATCGACCAAGGTCACCGAGCTGGCCGCCCTGTTGGGTGAGCTCGGTCCGCAGGAGGTCGAACCGGCCGTCGGCTTCCTCACCGGCGAGCTGCGTCAAGGGCGGGTAGGAGTGGGCTGGTCGACGGTCTCCCAGATCGAGGTGCCGGCGGCGGCCATACCGTCGATCTCCATCGTCGACGTCGACCGCATGCTCGATGAGCTCATCACCATCACCGGCCCGGGCTCGGCAGCCGCCCGGGGGAGGCTCCTCGGCAGTCTGCTCGAACGGGCCACGGAGGACGAGCAGATCTTTCTCCGCAGCCTGCTCGTCGGCGAGCTGCGACAAGGTGCGCTCGAGGGGGTGATGGTGGAGGCGGTGGCCAAGGCGGCTGCGGTCCCGGCAGCGGCGGTCCGCCGCGCCCACATGCTCGGAGGTCGGCTCGGGCCGACCGCCCTTGGGGCACTCACCGGCGGCCGGGAGGCCCTCGAGGCAGTCGGCTTGGAGGTCATGCGCCCGGTGCGACCGATGCTGGCCAGCACGGCGAGCGACGTCGCGTCGGCGGTGACGGCACTCGGTGAGGTGTCGGTTGAGTGGAAGCTCGATGGGGCCCGCATCCAAGTGCATCGCCGCGACGACGACGTCGCCGTGTTCACCCGCAACCTGCGTGACATCACCAGCCGGCTCCCGGAGGTTGCCGACCAGGTGCGTGACCTTCCCGTGACCTCGATCGTCCTCGACGGCGAGACGCTGACC
>JBBSGQ010000104.1:0-9710 GCA_038253965.1 Acidimicrobiales bacterium
ACTTGTACAGCGCGCCGAACAGCACGACGAAGGAGATGATCCCCCAGATGAGCTCGTTCTTGGCCGGCAGGATCGGACTCGGTGCCTTCTGACAATCGTCGATCGTCTTGTTGCCCTGTTCGAGAAGCTTGACGCAGCGCTCCTCGGCCTCCTTGAGCTTCGGTGTGTCGGCGGTCGGCGCACCCGAGGCGACGCCGGCCGTGACGACCAACGTGACGAGGGTGAGGGCGAGCCCGGCAAGCAGCTTCCGTCGTCGCACGTGTCCTCCTCAGCCCGAGATGATGAACGCGAGGACGAACCCGAACAGGGCGAGCGCCTCGGTGAAGGCGATGCCGAGGAACATGGTGGTGCGAACCATGCCGGCCGCCTCGGGCTGGCGGGCCATCGCGGTGATGGCGTTGCCCACCACGATGCCGATGCCGATACCCGGGCCGATGGCCGCCCCGCCGTAGACGATGCCACGGCCGACGGCGGTGAGGCCTTTGGCCAGCTCGCCAGGGTCCTGGGCTGCGAGAAGAAGGTGGGACACGGAATTGCTCCTTTGTTGCTCAGTGCTCGGGATGCATCGCGCCGCCGATGTAGACGGCGGTGAGGATCGTGAAGATGAACGCTTGCAAGACCGCGACCAGCACCTCGAAACCGGTGAGGCCGATGAGGAGGGCCAGGGACACCGGCCAGATGACGACCACAACCTTCAGAGTGAACAGGGTCGCAGTGATCACCGCGAAGCTGACCAGCAAGAGGTGGCCGGCGAGCATGTTGGCGAAGAGCCGGACCGACAACGACAGCGGCCGGACGAAAAGAGTGGACACCAGTTCGATGGGGGTCACCAGCAGGTACAGCGCCTTGGGCACGCCCGGGGGAAACAGCATCGCCTTGAAGTAGCCGAAGAAACCCTGCTTCTTGATGCCGATGAAGTTGAACAGGACCCAGACCAGCAGCGCCATGAACAGCGGAAGGGCGATGCGCGCGTTGACCGGCATCTGTATGCCGGGGATGATCTCCCAGATGTTGCAGACGAAGATGAAGCTGAACAGCATCAACAGGAACGGTGTCCAGTAGAGCCCTTCGGCACCCATCGTCTGCAGGATCACTCCCTCGCGGATGAATTGGACCACCGACTCACCGGCGTTCTGCACACCGGTCGGCACCAGCTTGCGAGCACGGCTCGCCGCGTAGAAGAAGGCGAACACCAAGGCAACCGACACCCACATCAACACGACGACCTTGTTGACCTCGAACCACGAGTCCTTGAGGAACAGCGCCGGCCACTCGATGACGTGGCTGATCGGGGGAAAATCGATGCCGACGATCACGACGAGCGAGCCTCCTTGTTCGACGCACCATGGCCTGCGCCGGGCGGTTGCGGCTTGAGACCAGGGAAGGCCAGCGAAACCGACAGGTGACGCGTCTCCCAGAACAGAAGCCCTAGATGGGTGAGCACGAGTCCGAACCCGAGGAGAGGGAGCACCACCCATGACTGGTCCTTCACTGCGAACACGGCCAGTGCCACGACGCCCATGCGGACGATGTAGCCGATGAGCACCGCGCCCATCAGCATGCCGAGCGAGATGCGCGCCGCCCAAGCCATGAGCGTTGCGGCGGCGAGGAAGTTCAACACGACGACGCCTACCGCGAACCCGGTGGTGAGAACACCGTGGAGCTGCCAACCGATAGCGCTGACCGCGATCAGGACGACGGCCACGGGAAGCGCCCGCTTGGCCAGGTCATATGCCACGTCGAGCTCAGGCGCGCCGCCCTGCAGGTCGGCCGGCGAGACGGCGGAGGCGGCAGCCATGCGGTCAGCGATCGCCATCGCTGGCCGTCCTCTCGCCGTCCGAGCGACCGGCTGCTGAACGAGTCATGCCGAGCCGTCCCTCATGGGCTTGCATCTGCCGCTCGTAGCTGCCCCACAGCTTCCAGGACACATATCCGAACACGGTCAAGGTGAACAGCAGCGTGAACAGCGGTGTCGTCCCGACCTTGTGGTCGAGCAGCCAGCCGAGGAAGCCGAAGATGCCGGGCGTCACGACGAGCTCGAACGCCTTGGCCAGGCTCTCGCCGAACCCGTTGTTCAGTTCTCGTCTTGCAAGGATGTCCACGGTGATTCCCAGGGTCGGGGGAGTTTGGGAATGAATTCACATAGTACTTGAAGGGGTTCAGATTCGCCAATTCTCGTGTCGTGGATTCGGGCATGATCTCGACGAATGGTTGGACCGCGACGGTTGGTCGTGCGCGACGGTTCGGTGCTGAGCCGCCATGATGGCGGGCACGCTAGCGCGGAGGAGCCCGTGGGAAAGCAGAAGCGCCGGGGGCGAGCCGACCGGCGCCGGCGTCGACCGGCCGCCGGTGAGGAGAAGGCGACGCGACCGCTCAGCCTGAGCGCCGTCGAGCGCCTGCTGGTCGCAGCATCCGAGGCGTACCACGCCAAAGACCGCTACATGTTCGAGCAGGCGATACTCCTGCTCGACGACGCTTGCCCCGACGAAGATCCGGCAATGGTGGATCGCTCGATCGCCATATCGCTCGGTCGTGCGATTCGTGTGGCCTGGCACGACGGTTGGCAACCAGCCGATGTGGTCCGCGCGGCGTCGCGCGTCGCTGATCGGACCGCCGCGGAGTTGAGTGTGGACGTGATCGCCGCAGACATGGTGCGGTACGTGCCGGACACCGTGCATCCCTCCTGGCGCGAGCAGCTCAGGGCTCTGGACGCCAGGGTCTGGTGGAGCACCGATGAGGCTCACCTCACTCAATGGGGTCGACGGCGCTCCCTCAGTCGAGCCGAGACGCTGCGCGCCGCAGTTGCGCTGCTCTCGTTCCTGCACCACGTACCGACCCTGCCGGTGCTGTGCCCCACCCCGAGCGAGTCCACGCCGGGGAGAGAGCGTCGTGACCGGCAGTGGCCGGCGTCCAAGGCCGGCTCGTCGCCGGAGCTCGAGCGGGTCCGGGCGCTGCTGACCAAGGCGGAGTCGACAACGTTCCCCGAGGAGGCCGAGGCACTCAGCGCAAAGGCCCAGGAACTGATCGCCATGCACTCGATCGATCGGATCGCTTTGGCCTCCCAGCACCGGGATCGTGTGCCGATCGGCCGCCGGATCCACGTCGACAACCCATACGCCGCGGCGAAGTCGCTCCTGATCGACCGGGTCGCGTCAGCGAACCGATGCCGTTCGGTCTGGACGCCCGCCGTGCTGTGCTGCACCGTGTTCGGCGGCGAAGCCGACGTCGATTCGGTCGATCTGCTGTTCGCCTCGCTCCTCGCGCAGGCCACTGCCGCCTTGCGGATCGCAGACCGTCGACGCCTCATCGTCGTCGCCGAGGGGGGAGCACGGACGCGCTCGTTTCGCCAGTCGTTCCACATCGGTTATGCACTGCGGATCGGGTCGCGTCTGGCCGGGGTGGTGGCTGCCACGGAGGCTGCGGCCCGGACGTCGCTTGGCAGAGACCTCCTTCCCGCGCTGGTCAGTCATGCAGCCGACGTCGACGACGCGCTTCGCGCAGCTTTCCCGCGTCTCGTCCAGCGGTCGCTGTCGGCCGGCGATCGACAGGGCTGGGCCTCGGGCATGGCCGCGGCCGACGTGGCGTCGCTCACCGTGCATCACGAGGTCGACGACGTCGACTCCGGATGAGCTGTAGCTCAGCTGTTCAGCCGGTCGGCAGGTGGGTCTCCGCCTCAGGTTCGGCGGCTGTCGCAGCACGTCGTCTCGGCCGAAGACCCGCCAACGGCAGACCGAAGGCGGCGCCACCGCCGTCGACCAGGATGAACAGAACGCGCGTGGCCACCGCCGTCGTGGCGGCGATGCCACCGTCGAGACCTGACGCAGCAAGGAACACCGCTTCGCGCACGCCCGCCCCAGCCGGCACCGGCACGGCGAGAAAGCCTGCGACCCAGGACAACGTGGCGGCGAACATCACTCGCGGGAAGGACACATCACTGGTGAGCGACCGCGACACGGCGTACGTCGCACCACCGATGAACAACCAACTGGGGACGTAGCGGACGACCAACGACACCGAGCGCTTCCACGCCGGGATCTCCACGATCAGGGGCCGGCGGGTCACTCGACGGGCGAAGCGGGCGAGCACCTCGAGGACGCGGTGGTGCAGCAGCGCGAGACCCGCCGGGAGGGCCAGCAGGAAGAGCATCCATGGGCTGGTGCCGCCGCCGGTGAGGGCGAACGGCAGGAAGCCGACACAGACGAACATGCCGGCCAGATACAGCACGGCAAGAGACAGCACCACGCTTGCGTATGCGGTGCTGCGGGACAGGCCGCCGCGTCGGGCCAGCTCGCCGCGCCCGAGCACCGGCCACACTCCGCCCGGCAGGTACTTGCCCGCTTCCCCGACGAAGTACCACGCCATGACCGTGGCCGGTGCCGGCTCGGTGCCCAGGAGCCGGAGGGCATAGCGCCAGCACCAGGCGATGCTGCTCATGCCGAGCACCGCAAGCGCCAGCCCCGCTCCCAGCCAGATCAGCGACGCGTGGCGCAACTCGTGACGCACGTGGGACCACTCCGAAGCGAGCGCCCGTGCAACGAAGGCGGCTGCGATCAGCCCGATGAAGGCGCCGACGGCTGTCGACAGCCCGACAGTCCGACTCCGACGCTTGGCCGTCGGTTCGTCAGGATCGGCGACCGGGAGATCTGTCTCGACGACCGGGTCGTGGACGACGTCGTCGAGCACCTTCTCCGTCGATTCGGCGGGCTCGACAGCTCGATCGGTCATGTCGTGCCTGTCGTCTCTCGTCACTGCGCAGCCTGCGCGACGGCGATCTCGGGCAACGTCGCTTGTCCAGCCTCGGCGCCGGGCGTTCCCATGGGCGGATCGGACGTCGGGGGTCGCGCAACCGGTGCTCGGCGACTCGTCAGCGCCACCTCGATCGCGAGCCAGCCGGTCGTTGCGACGAGAGCGATCGCCCCGACGACAAGCAGCTGACCCGGCCATGCGTTCCATGCGACGAGAGCTCGAACCTGATCGAGCGGTCCGCTTCCCCGCGCGCCCCAGTAACCGGACAGAACGCGACGCAAGCCTTCGCTCTGCATGACGACGGCCCACCCGAAGGTGGCGATGGCTGCCCACCGCCCGGTCAGCCGGGAGATCCCCACTGCGGCGACGACGGCGATGCCGACGACCCCACCGAAGACATACCGACCCTGGATGAACGAGAACAGGCTCGTGCGCCCGTACAGCGACCACGAGCGCGCCACGACGAACGCACCGAACAAAGTCGCCGGCAAGAGCAGCACACCAACATCCACACGACCGATCGGTTGAGCGACACCCTGCGCCTCATCCTTCGCCAGATGGGCACGGGGCGCGCTGCGGACGCTCGCGACTCCGGCCGCCATCGCCCCGAACAGGACCACCGTGGCGCCGATGATCACCGCGATGCTTATACGGACGGTGAACCAACCGAACCAACCCCAGAACCGTTCGGTGAACAGGGAACCGAACCTACGGAGCCACAACGGGAGGTCGGTGTGGAAGCCGGGTGGCCGGTATCGGCTGGTGAGGCGACCGTTCTCGGTGGTGGGCGAGAGGCCGTCGCCGCGAAGGACGTTGCGGATGTACCACCAACCACCGACCGCTACGGAGAGGAGGGCAGCGGTCGTCAGGCCGGCCACTGCCTTGCGGAGCCGAGTGCGCCACCTGTACCAGGCGACGACGTACGCCGCGGCAACGACCAACGGCAGCACCACCGCGAACGCCTTGGTCAGCAGGGCAAGTCCGGTGACGACGCCGACCCCGCCGGCGGTTCGCAGCGACAGGTCACCTCGCACCACGCCGGCCAGGAGCACTGTGAGGGTTGCGGCCAGGAGCGTCAGGAGGTTGTCGTTGTTCAACGTGGACCCGATGTGGAGCAGTTGCGGAACTGCGAACGGGACAAGTGAGGCGACGATCCCGATCTCGCCTGCCAAGCCGAGGCGACGGCACGCCCACCAGCCCATCAGGGGCAGTGGCACGACCAGCAGGACGTTGGCCAGTCGCAGCAGCGCGAACTCGCGATCGAGCGGAGGCAGTCCCTTGCCCGGTAGCACGAACCGTTCGGCGCGGACGATCCCTGACATGGCCCAGTAGTAGAGCGGCGGATGCTGGAGCATCTGGTTGAAGGAGCCGACCTCGTCGTCACCGCCGTCTTGGTTGAAGTCTCGCCGTGAGCCCCTTGGTGGAGCGTTGGCTGCGGTGTGCGGTCGGATGTTGGTTGACGTGACGACCTCGTCCTCGCCGGGACAGGCCCGAATCGCAGCTGCCGTGTCACGGCAGAGTCGCTGCACCGCCAGGCCCAGCTTGCGCCCGTCGTGGCGCGGGTAGGGCGCTCCCGTGGCGAGGTGGAACACGAGGTCGGCGTGCGCCGGCTCGTCCGGAGCATCGCCGAGAGGTAGCGCCACCGACCACAGGGCCAGCAGCAACCCGAAGACCAAGGTGGCGGCCACGACCGGCCGCGGCACCTGACTGGCGCCCCGCCGAACGGCTCGAACGGAGGACGCCACGGGGGGTGATCGTACCTTCTGGGCCTCTCGGCAAAGTGTCTCGTGACTCGCGCGCGCCCACATCCGTGCGGTCCGCTCCGGTCCTCGAGGGCCGATCGGCTCACGACTTGGGAGCCGATGGATCCTCGGCGGTTCCGGCAGCCCAGGTAGCCTTGCAACGCATGATCAATGCCGCTGTGCGGGCCGCCGACGACCTCGACGTGAGCATCGTGCTGCCGGTCTACAACGAGAAGGGGCACTGCCGAGAGGAGGTCGATCGCATCCGTGAGGCGATGGATCGATCTGAGTTCTCCTACGAGATCATCGTCATCGATGACGGCTCGGATGACGGTTCGGGCAACCAGCTCCGCAACCTCGAGGGCATCCGGCTCATCCAATTCAGTCAGAACCGCGGCGCCGGTTCGGCCCGCAAGTTCGGCACCCGGGCAAGTCGTGGTCGGATCGTCGTGTGGACCGATGTCGACATGACCTATCCGAACGATCTCATCCCCGAGCTCGTTCGGGAGATGGAGGGATACGACCAGATCGTCGGCGCCCGCACCTCGGAACAGGGCACGCACAAGGCCTTCCGGGTGCCGGCCAAGTGGTTCATTCGCAAGCTTGCCTCCTATCTGGCGGAGACGAACATCCCCGATCTCAACTCAGGGCTCCGAGCGTTCCGTCGAGATGTGGCGCTGCAGTACGTCAGTCAGCTGCCGCCCGGTTTCTCGTGCGTCACGACGCTCACGATGACGTTCCTGGCCCACGGATATTCCGTGAAGTACTGGCCGATCGAGTACCGAGAACGCGCTGGCAAGTCCAAGTTTCACTGGTGGGACGACACGAGTCGCTACCTCTTGCAGGTGATCCGCATGGTGCTGTCGTACAACCCGCTGCGGGTCTTCCTGCCCGTGGGGCTCCTGCTCACCGCGCTTGGCCTCGGCAAGCTGGTCTATGACGTCTCGGCCCATGATTTCAAGGTGGCGATCGACACGCTGCTCATCTTCTTCGCTGCGTTCCAAGTGTTCGTGATTGGGATGCTGGCTGACTTGACGGGCCGTGCCACACGAGCGCGCGACGAGGTGCAACCAGCGCAGGTCCCGTCGCAACGCGTCTCATCGTTGGCACGCAACGAGGAGGTCAACCCGCCTGCCGCTGTCGAGACCGCTGCCCAGTGACCGCCGCACCCACGAGCGTTCCGACCGGGAACAGCTACGACAAGTACGCCTCGACCAATCCGGTCGAGCGGCGGCTCATGGCCGGCTTCTTCTCCGCATTGGCCTCGCTCGTTCCCGCGGCCGCGCCGCAGTCGGTCCTGGAGGTTGGAGTCGGCGAGGGCGAGGTGTCGTGCCGGCTGGCTGCCCGGTGGCCGGCGGCGAACATGGTCGGCCTTGATCTAGCCGACCCAGATCTCGCGATGCACTGGGCGGACGCGGGGTTCGCCGGAGCGTTCGCCGACATCGCCCGTCTGCCGTTTCCCGACAGCTCGTTCGATCTCGTCCTCGCGATCGAGGTCCTCGAACATGTCCCGGACCCCTCTGCTGCGCTCACCGAGATCGCCCGAGTGGCCCGCGGCGACATCATCGTGTCGGTTCCCCGGGAACCGATCTGGCGGGCCGCGAACGTCGCGCGGGGCAAGTACCTGGCACGTCTCGGCAACTCGCCGGGCCACGTCAACCACTGGTCGAAGAAGTCGTTCTCCGCTCTCGTCGGCCAGCGCTTTCAGGTTCGAGAGGTTCGTGCGCCGTTCCCGTGGACGATGGTGTCGGCGTCTGTCCGCCCTGACCACATCATCGATCTGGGTCGATCAAGGTCGTAGAACGACCCTGAGGGCTCGAGCGAGTAGGTCGCCCTGCGTCGTCGCCACGTTGTCATCGCCAGGCTACGCGTGGCGATAGCGACCCCGTCTTGGTGTGTCGCCTCGCCTATCGCCTCGGCTCCTTTGTGACCCAAATCGAGCAGGAGCTAGCCGGGGGGCGCCTGCAGCGGATGAGGCATGCAGAGGTCATCGAGCTCGGCGACAGTGATGCGATCGCGGTTCGCGAACGTGATCTCGTTGGTCGGGTCCACCTGGACCTTGAACTCCCGGAACGACTGCTCGAGGCTGTCGTAGGCCAGAAGGCGCCCCATCAGCGGATCGCCGAGGTCGAGGAGGATCTTGATCGCCTCGATGGCCTGGATCGAGCCGACGATGCCCGGGAGCACGCCGAGCACGCCGGCTTCGGCACACGAGGGCGCCAGGTCGGCCGGCGGCGGCTCGGGCACCATGTCGCGATAGGTCGGCCCGCGGCGCGGGTCGAACACCGTGACCATGCCCTCGAAGCGAAAGATCGAGCCGTGCACAACAGGGATGCCGAGCTTGACCGAGGCGTCGTTGACGAGGAAGCGGGTCGGGAAGTTGTCGGTGCCGTCGACCACCACGTCATAGCCCTCGAGGATGGAGAGCACGTTATCGGCGCCGAGCCGCACGTCGTAGGTGACCACGTCGACGTCGGGGTTGAGCAGCGTGAGCGTCTTCTTGGCCGAGTCGACCTTGCGGTCTCCGATGCGGTCGACGTTGTGCAGGATCTGGCGCTGGAGGTTGGACTCGTCGACCACGTCCATGTCGATGATGCCGAGCGTGCCGACACCGGCCGCGGCGAGGTAGAGCGCAGCCGGGGAGCCGAGCCCGCCCGCGCCGAGCAACAGCACCTTGGAGTCGAGCAGCTTCTGCTGGCCGGCGTCGCCGACCTCAGGCAGGAGGAGGTGGCGCTTGTAGCGATTTCGCTGCTCGGCGGACAGCGTTGCCGGCACCTTCCAGTCCCGGCCCTCGTCCTTCCACTTGTTGAACCCTCCAGCCACGGAGACGACATCGGTATAACCGAGCTCGTTGAGCGACTTGGCCGCGAACGCGGAGCGGGTCCCGCCCGCGCAGTGGACGATCAGCGGTGTCGCATGATCTGGGACGCGTCCCTCGATGGCAGTCTCGAGGGTGCCCCGCGGGATGTGCATCGCCCCGGGAATGGCGCCCTGTTCGTACTCGTCGGCTTCGCGCACGTCGAGCACGACCGCGCCAGGCAAGGCTCGCAGCTCATCGGCCTCAGCCGTGTCGACCTCGCGGATCTCGGCCTTCGTGGCCTTCAACAACTCTCGGAAGTTCGCCATGACAGGATTTGGACGCTCCTCAGTGGTGCGCATCCATCGGATGCGGTCTAGCCGAACACGAAAACCCTACTGAGCCGGTCAACAATTCGTCGAGCG
>JBBSGQ010000105.1:0-9704 GCA_038253965.1 Acidimicrobiales bacterium
CCTTGCGCGCGACCGTCTCGACCGGGTCATGACCGCCCTGCGGGCAGTCGCCGACAAGGACATCGGTGACCTGGCCAACCGCAAAGCTCGAGCGATGCAGTTGACCGGCGCCCTGCAGATCGACCTGGCGGCGACGCTTGCGATCCCGACCACCTCAGTGGCGTGGGTCGAAGGCCCGCAGGACCGGCCGACCTTGCGAGTCGCCCCGATCGACGTGGCCGAGGTGCTACGAGAGACGCTGTGGACGCGACCGACAGTCGTGCTGACGAGCGCCACCATTCCCCCGTCGCTCGGCCAACGTCTCGGCCTCACCGACGAGGAACACACCGCGATCGACGTGGGCAGTCCGTTCGACTACGAACACCAGGCGCTGCTCTACTGCGCGGCCCACCTGCCCGATCCCCGGGGGGCGGCGTTCGAACCTGCCATGCACGACGAGCTCGAGGCGCTGATCCGCGCCGCCGGGGGACGGACCCTCGCCCTGTTCACGAGCTGGCGCGCCATGGACGCTGCTGCCGGGGCCATCGCAGGTCGTCTCGACACCCGAGTGCTCACCCAGCGCGACATGCCCAAGCCAGCGTTGGTCGCGGCGTTCACGGTCGAGGAGTCAGCGAGCCTGTTCGCCACCATGGGCTTCTGGCAGGGCATCGACGTGCCTGGTCCAACGCTGTCTCTGGTGACGATCGACCGCCTGCCATTCCCCCGACCCGATGATCCCCTCCTGCAAGCGAGACGGGAACGGGCCAGGGCCGATGCGTTCCGTCTGGTCGACCTGTCGCGGGCGGCCACGCTGTTGGCCCAGGGCGTCGGCCGGTTGATCCGCTCCCGCGAGGACCAAGGGGTCGTGGCGGTGCTCGATCCGCGCCTCGCCAACTCGAAGACCTACCGGTGGGAGATCATCGGTGCGTTGCCCCCTATGCGACGCACTCGCGATCGGAGCGCGGCCGAGACGTTCCTGCGAGATCTGCATGTGACTTCGCCGTCGTCTCTACCGTGATCCGATGGCCCGGCTCGATCAGCGCGATCCGCGCAACGCCGGGCAGCGCTCGACCCGCTCCGCCTCGACGGCTCTGTGTCGTATCTTGGTCACACGTCCGAGCACTCCTTCGGCGCCGTCGCCCGCATGAGCGTTGCCGCCTGACCCCGACATCTGGTCTGTCAGGCGAACGAGGGCCGTAGGCGGATGCTCCGCTTCAGCTCGGACATGCCGGGGGTGCAGGCCAGCATCTTGATCGCGTCGAAGAGTTGGACGGCTTCCTCGCCGCGTGGGATGCGGCTCAGCACCGGCCCGAAGAAGCTCGCGTCGCTGTCACAGAACGTGATGATCGGCGTGCCGACATCGCGTCCGACCCGGGAGAGCGCTTCTTCGGTCTCCGCTTCGAGCACCTTGTCCCACTGGTCGTCGTTCGCGGCGGCAGCGAGGTCGGCGGGGATCCCGATCTCGCTCAGATACTCCGGGAAGCCGGCCTCCCACCGTTCGACTATCTCGTCGCGCCGCCCCGCAGTGTGGAAGTCGGTTCCGATCCGGGTATAGAGCGGCCCGACGGCCTCGGGCCCGTTGGCGTCGCGTACAGCAGCGGCGACCCGCAACAGCTTCTGGCCCGTGCCGTGACCGGCGATGTAACCCGGCCGGAAGTCCTGCTCGTAGTTCTTGTCCTTGTTGACCATCCGAAGACAGATGAACCGCCAGTCGACCGAGAACTTGCGTTGCGTAGCGACCTCCTCGAACCATCGCGATGTGATCCACGCCCACGGGCACACCGGATCGAAGAAGAACTCCAGGTCGGTCATCGGGACACGCTACGCCCGCACTGCGCAAGACGGCTCAATATCCCAGTCGCTCCAACGCCTTCGGTCGGCGCTGCCAGTCCTTGTCGACCTTGACGAACAGCTCGAGATACACACCCGGCGGCAACTGCTCGCGCACAGCTATCCCCACCTGTTTGAGCACGAGACCCTTGCGCCCGATGACGATGCCCTTCTGGGACTCCCGCTCGACGAGGATCTCGCACCGAATCCTCGGCCACTCCCACTCGGTCACCCGGGTGGCCACTGAATGGGGCACCTCCTCGCGGACGACGGCCAAAAGCTGCTCGCGCACGAGCTCGGCCACCCAGAACGCCTCGGGGACGTCGGTGACCATGTCGTCCGGATACAGCTGCGGCCCCTCGGGCAGACGGGCGAGGAGCGCATCGACGAGGGCTGGCACGCCGTCACCGGTACGGGCCGACACCGGGAAGTACTCGGCCATGTCGAGCTCGGCGGCCGTGGCGAGCTGAACCAGCACGTCGTCAGGCGAAGCGGCGTCGACCTTGTTGACCACGACTATCGCGTCCTTCGGTGCGCGGGCCGCCACCCATCTGTCCCCTCGACCGAGCGGCGCCGTGGCGTCGACGACGAGACACACCGTGTCGACCCCGGCGATGGCCCCGGTAGCTGTGTCGTTCAGGCGTTGGCCGAGCAACGTGCGCGGCTTGTGGATGCCGGGGGTGTCGACGAAGACCAGTTGGGCGTCGGGCCGGTTGAGCACACCCCGGATCTGCGTGCGGGTGGTCTGGGGCTTGTCAGACACGATGCTGACCTTGCGCCCGAGCATGGTGTTGATCAGGGTCGATTTGCCGACGTTGGGTCGTCCGATCAGCGACGTGAAGCCCGACCTCAAAGCGCCGCCTCGTCGCGATGGACCTCGGCCTCAGCGTCGGTCTCGTCCAGGCGGCTCAGCCGAACCCGCATGATCCGACGACCCTGCACTCGGTCGACCTGCACGCGAAATCCCGGTACGTCCACGGAGTCACCGACCGCCGCCATGCGGCCGAGCGATGAGAAAAGTAGACCCCCGACCGTGTCCCAGTCACCTTCCGGGAGCCGTACGTCGAGCAGGTCGTTGGCGTCGTCGATCGAGAGGCTGCCGCTGACCCGCACGTCGCCGCCCGGTAGGGGTTCGACCTGTGCATCCTCCACGTCGTACTCGTCGACGATCTCACCGACCAGTTCCTCGATCAGGTCCTCGAGCGTCACCAGACCGGCTGTGCCGCCATACTCATCGACCACGATCGCCATGTGGAACTGCTCGGCCTGCATCTCCTTCAACAACTCGGACACGAGCTTCGTCTCCGGGATGAAACACGCTGGGCGGCCCAGCGCGCTCACCGGATCATCCTCGCGATTGTCGCGTTCCGCGCGCATGAGATCCTTGGCGTACACGATCCCGATGACATCATCGATGTCCTCACCGATGACCGGGATGCGGCTGTAACCGTTCAGGAGCACGACCTCCATCACGTCGCCGACCCGGAAGTCGCGGGCCACGGTGACCATGTCGGGGCGCGGCACCATCACCTCTCGCACGATCGTGTCGCCGAACTCGATGATCGAAGAGATCAGACGCCGTTCCTCGACGTCGATCACGTCAGCCTCTGCCGCGACGTCAGCCATCGCCAGAAGCTCCTCCTCCGACACGAACGGGCCCTGCTTGAGCCCCTTGCCCGGCAGGATGATGTTGGTGAGACCTATGAGGGCGCGCGAGACGAGGCGAAGCGGCGCGAGGTCGACGAGCGCGGCGACCGGTCGTGCGGCGAAGAGCGCCGCCCGCTCCGGGTGCTGGATGGCCCACGTCTTTGGCGCCGCCTCGGCGACGACGAACACCACAAGCACGTCGACCAACGCGGCCACAGCGATGCCCACCGCTCCGAACAGCCGACCGGCCACGACGCCGATCAGTGTGGCCTGCACGAGCTGAGCGACCAACAGCACGAGGAGCAGAGCGTTTATCCAGCGCTCCGGGCGGTCCACCAGGCGGGCGAGTTGGCGCGCGCCCGGACGACCTTCGTCTTGGAGCGACACGGCCTTGGCCGGACTGACCCTCGGAATCGACGTCTCGGCCACGGCCAGGAAGACCGAGACAAGGATCAAGACGCCAACGCTCACCACCATCGTCAGCTCGGCCCCGCCGAAGCTCGCGGCCAACAGCGTCGGGACAGAACTGGTCACGGTGGCGGATGGTGGAACCGGGTCAGCAGCTCGCGTTCACGCTGCTGCATGGCTGCTTCCTCGGCGGGTTCGGCGTGATCCATTCCGAGCACATGCAGTATCCCGTGCACGAGGAGCAGTGCGAGCTCGTCTTCATAGGTGCCTGCGTGCTCAGGTGCGTTGCGAGCGGCTACCGCCGGGCAGATCACGACGTCACCGAGGAGCACCGGGGCGTCGGACGGATCGGCCGGTGGCCGGTCGGGACCGGTGGTGGTGGCGTCGGGAACTCGGCCGAGCTCGATCAGATCGTCGTCGATGGGAAATGCCAAGACGTCGGTGGGGCCGCTAGTACCCATGAACCGCTCGTTGATGGCACTGATCGCCTCCTCGGTGACGAACAGGAGCGACAGCTCGGCCTCACCTCTTACCCCTTGGGCGCGGAGCACCTGTTCGGCGAGTCGGGTCCAGCGCCGCACCTCGATCGGTTCGGCGGACTGCTCGTCGGCCGCGAACACCTCGAGGGTGCCCTCTTCGGGAAGCCGCCGACGGCGATTCGATGAGGGTGGACCGGGCCTCACGATCTCGGCTCGGATGCCGGATCGGACACGTCGGCCCGTTCATAGGCGTTGACGATGTCCTGCACGATCCGATGCCGGACCACGTCCTGGCTGGTGAGGCGGACGAACGCCAACCCGTCGATGCCGGCAAGAAGCGTGTCGAGGCCGTCCAGTCCGGAGCGGCCTCCCGGAACATCGACCTGCGTCGTGTCTCCGGTGACCACCGCACGAGAACCGAAACCGATGCGCGTCAAGAACATCTTCATCTGTTCAGGAGTGGTGTTCTGCGCCTCGTCGAGGATGATGAAGCTCGCGTTCAACGTACGTCCCCGCATGAACGCCAAGGGCGCGACCTCGACCGTCTGACGTTCGAGCAGACGCTGCGCGCCTTCGATGTCGATGAGGTCGTAAAGCGCGTCGTAGAGCGGCCGCAGGTACGGATCGACCTTGGCCATCAGATCACCAGGCAGGAAGCCGAGCCGCTCGCCGGCCTCGACCGCAGGGCGGGTCAGGATGATCCGATCGACCTCCTTCGCCTGAAGCGCCTGCACAGCCATGGCCACTGCGAGCCAAGACTTGCCCGTGCCTGCGGGCCCGATGCCAAACGTGATCACGTTCTGACGGATGGCGTCGACGTAGCGCTTCTGTCCGCTCGACTTCGGGCGAACGGTGCGGCCACGCGCCGAGCGCAGCACTTCGTCGGTGAGGACCTCCGAGGGCCGCTCGTCGGCATTCACCATGTCGATCGTGCGTCGCACCACTGCGGATTCGAGCCGCTGGCCCTGCTGCAGCAACACGACGAGCTCCTCGAAGAGCTGGCCTACCCGTTCCGCGTCACCACCGGCGATTGAGATCTCATTGCCGCGGACATGGATCGCCGCGTCGGGGAACGCGCCTTCCACGAGCCGAAGCAGCTCGTCTCGCTGGCCGAGCAACGAGCCCATCAGATGGTTGCCCGGAACGCTGATCTTGACTTGGGTGCTGGCCACACTGCCTTCCGTCGGAGGGAAGGCAATACCCTACCGGCGGCGTCCGTGCCGGTGGCCACACAGCCGGCTGGTCCTACGCTCACCAGATCGTGGACCCCTTGGACGATGGCATCGATCCGCGCGAACGCTCCGGCACCTCGTTCGACCCGCCAGGCGATCTCGTCGTCCAGTTGACCCGGTGGTTGGCCGAGCAGCGCGCCGAGGATGCGGTCGCGGCACGTACCCGGGAGCGGTGGCTGAGACAGCAGGCTCAGGAGGAGGGGACGTTCGCCGGCATGCTGCTCGATCTCGGCGAACGCAACTGCGCGGTGGTCGTCCACGTCGTCGGCGGTCGACGTCAGCGAGGTTTCCTGCGGGCGGTCGCTGGTGACTTCGCAGTTCTCAGCACGGAGGCGTCGGTCGACGTACTCCTCCCCTTCAACGGCATCGTCTCGGTACGACCCGAGGCCGGCTCGTCGGCGACAGTCGGCGACCGGATCGTCGTGCTCGATACAACACTCGGCGATGTGCTCGTCGGTTTGGCGGGCCAACGCCCACGGGTGTTCGTGGTGACCCTCGACGGAACCGGCGTCGCCGGGCACCTGTGGGCGGTCGGACGCGACGTCATCACCGTGCGACTCGAAGGAGTCGACCGCAGCATCGTCTACGTGCCGCTCACGGCCGTCGCCGAGATCGGCCTCGACGAGACATAGCCCACCAAGCTCAGTCGTTGGCGGGGCGCTCCACCGGCTCTGGGTAGAGGTGCTCGAGGCTGCCGGGCTGGATCCGGCTCGCTTCGATGAACGTCGCGACGTCGGCCTCCTGCAGTCGTATGACCCGACCGAACCGGTATGCGGTGAGTTGCCCCTCGTCGATGAAGCGGTAGAGCGTGCGCGAGGTGATACCGAGCTCCTTGGCGGCCTCGGCGGTGCTCAGCCAGCGAATCGGTGGGCTCATCGAGCGGAGCTTAGGGCACCGTCGCCGCCTTTCGCGCTCTTCCATGTATTGGCATCCTCGACCTTCTGGGCGCAATGGGGGGTTTGTCCGGTTGGCTGGAGCGGTACAAGGGCCGCAACGTCTCGCTGACTCTCCAGGAGCGGTTGTGGTCGCAACCCAACCCCGCGTCACCACACGGCCCGCCGGCGGGCTCCCGGGCACCTCGCGACAACTGATGGTGACGCCGCGTCGAGGACTCCCGGGCAGCCGGGCGGTCGTGGGGGGATTGCTGGTCGCCGTCGCAGCCGTCGGGGTCTTCGCCGCCTGGTCCGGAGCCAACAAGGGCCCGACCACTCGGTACGTAGTAGCTGCGCACACCGTCGCCGCCCAGACGGTGCTGGAACCCGACGACCTGAAGACGGTGGCGATCGATCTGCCCGATGTTGTCGCTGGCCGAAGCTTCTCGAGCACCGGGGCGCTCGTGCGCAGCGTGACCCTGGGGCCGCTTGAGACCGGTGAGCTTGTGCAGTCCGGCAACGTGTTGCCCGGACGTACAGCCAAGCGGCGCCCCGAGTTCTCCTTCGGCATCGACGCCGAACGCGCGGTAGCCGGATCGCTTCGCGCCGGTGACCGCGTCAACGTTCTCGTCACCTACGGGACCGGAACAGGTTCGGTGACCCAGCTGGTTTCGCCGGATGCGCAGGTGCTCGCCGTCGACGGAGGCGCCCGCAATGGCCTCTCTGACTCCCGTCGCCAGGTGCTCACCGTCGCTCTCGGCGCTTCCGGCGACATCCTGGAGTTGACCAACGCGGCGCGGGCCGGCGAGCTCACCGTGGCTCGCGTCAGCGGCGTGAAGGACCAACCGGGCAATCGAACGTTTCAGCCAGAGATACCCCCGAGCGCACACGGGAGCGGGCCGCCATCCACCACCGCTCTATCGGCACCGGGTCGAAAGGGTTCCTGATGGCCGGCGAGCGCTACGTGGTCCTCGGACTCGCGCATGTGCGATCCCGATGGTTCACCGAGGTGGCGCGCTGGTCAACGGCAGGGTCGCTTCCGCTCGAGTTCGTGAAGTGCGTCTCAGCTGAAGAGCTTCGCGCCCGCCTGATGTCCGGACGTTCCTTCTCCGCTGTGTTGGTCGATGCGGGCTTGAGCGCTGTGGACCGCGATCTCATCGACCTGGCTGCCGGGCGTGGATGCCCTGTGCTGGCAGTGGACGACGGCCGGGGTCGGGACCTGGGCATCGTCGGCGTCGCGGCACTCCTGCCGACGGACATCGACCGGAACGATCTGCTCGAGGCGTTCCGGGCACACACCAAGATGATCGGCGCCGTGGACGCGGTACCTGGCAGCGAGGGAGGCATCGCAGTTGTCTCGGGCTGGCGTGGCCGCCTCGTTGCGGTCACCGGCCGAGGAGGCACCGGGTCCTCGACTGTCGCCATGGCGCTGACGCAGGGTCTGGGCGGCGACGCGCGCTACGCCGGGATGGTTGCACTGGCCGACCTCTCGCTCGACGCCGATCTCGCACTGCTCCACGATGCACGCGACATCGTCCCGGGCATCCAGGAACTGGTCGAGGCGCACCGGGCCGGCCGCCCGTCGACTGACGACATCCGCCGACTCACCTTCGCTATCGCCAACCGCAACTACTACCTACTGCTCGGTCTGCGCCGTCATCGGGACTGGGCGGCGCTGCGACCTCGCGCACTCGAGGCGGCGATCGACGGATTGCGTCGGACGTTCCGCATCGTGGTGGCCGACACCGATCCGGACCTCGAGGGCGAGGATCAGTGCGGCTGCTACGAGGTCGAGGAACGCAACCTCATGGCAAGAGCCACGATCACGCGAGCCGACGTGGTCATCGCCGTCGGGACCTCCGGTATCAAGGGGATGCACGGCTTGGTCCACGTCATCCATGACCTGCGCGAGCACGGGGTCGCACCCGACCGCATCCTCGCCGTCGTGAACGCCGCAAGTCGCAATGCCCGCGCCAAGGCCGAGTTCACGCGAACCTTCGCCGAGCTGACCGGTGCCGTGCATCAAGGCGACCCGGTCGTCGGACCCATATTCCTGCCCGACCGTCGGGGTGTTGACGACCTCCACCGCGACGGCGCACGGCTGCCGATGAGCCTCACGGGTCCCCTCGTCGGAGCAGTGCAATCGGTGCTGGACGGCTCGAGCGGTCGTATCGCCGCTGGATCCGGGTCGGCTCCCGCGCCGATCGCTCCCGGTTCGCTCGGCACCTGGAGCGACCAAGAGGCGGCGGGGTGACGAGGATGGCCGAGCCCAATCCGTTGGTGGAGATCGAACTGGCGGTCCAGGCCCGGGCGAAGGACATCGCGCTGGACCTCGGCGCCGGCGATGCCGAGGCGAAGCTCCGAGCGCTCATCCAGGACGAGGTGGCGCGCTGGTCGATCGATCACAAGCGAGGTCTCCGAGCGTTCGACCTGGCCGATCCCGAAGCCGTCGTCGAGCGAGCCTTCTGCAACCTGGCCGGCTACGGGCCGCTCCAGCGGCTCCTCGCCGACGACGACGTGTGGGAGATCATGATCAACGCCCCCGACGCCATATTCGTGAAGCGACATCAGGGTCAGAGCGGATACCACGAGGAGGTGTTCCACGACGATGACCACGTAGTGCGCATCCTGACCAAGATGCTCAACGACGCTTCGTCGGCGCACCGCAAGCTTGATGCCACCGAAGGCTTGCAAGATGCGCAACTCGACAGCGGTGCTCGCCTGCACATCGTCCACGGCGACGTCAGCCGTGGCGGCCATGTCATGGTCAACATCCGCAAGTTCACCAGCGTTGTGTTCCGCAACCTGGACGAGCTCGTCGAACGGGACATGCTCTCGACAGCGGTCGCCCAATTCCTCAAGGCCTGTGTCCGCGCCCGGCTCTCGATGGTGGTCGCGGGCGCACCGGGCTCAGGCAAGACGACCATGATGTCCTGCTGTTGTGCCGAGCTCGATCCGAGCTTGCGCGTCGTGATCGCCGAGGAAGTCTTCGAGGCCGATGTACCGGTCCCCAACGTGGCGAGCATGCAGACCCGACCCGCCCGGATCGACCGGCCGGCAGTCGACCTGCGGCGCCTCGTCGCAGGGTTCCTCCGGATGGCTCCCGATGTGGCCATCGTTGGCGAAGTCCGCGACAAGGAGGCGCTACCTCGCGATGGTTACCGACGGTGTAAAGCCCGTGACCAGGCCGAACGCGCCCGTCCAGGCATCTTGAACCGGTCGGAGGGACCCTTGCCGGCTCATCTGATGACACTGCC
>JBBSGQ010000106.1:0-9703 GCA_038253965.1 Acidimicrobiales bacterium
AACCCCTGCGATTCGGCCGACGACAAGGACTCGACCTCGGCCTCGTACACCCGCACATCGGTGGACCGGGCCCGGCCGACCACCGCCTCGACCTGTTCACCGTCGCGCGCCCACGACACGATGCGATCACCGATGTCGAGCAGATCCGTCATGGGCTGGTTCCTTCCGGTCGGAATCGTTCTCGACGCAATAGCAGGGCCAGGGCGTGGCCATTGCGTCGAGAACAGGAGATCAAGCGGCGGTGCCGCCGACCGTGAGGCTGGTGACCCGCAGGGTCGGGACCCCGTCGCCCACGGGCACGCCCTGGCCGTCCTTGCCACAGGTACCGGGCGGGCCCATCTCGAAATCGTTGCCCACGGCGTCGATCATCTCGAGCACCTTGGGGCCGTTGCCGATGAGGTTGCCCTCCCGCAGCGGCTCGGTGATCTCGCCGTTCTCGATGAGGTAGCTCTCGGTCATGCCGAAGACGAAGTCGCCGGTGGCCGTGTTGACCTGACCGCCGCCGAGGTGGGCGATGTACACACCGTGCTCGGTGCTCGACACGATGTCGTCGGGCTCGCTCTCGCCGTTGAGCAAGTAGGTGTTGGTCATGCGGACCATCGGGAGGTGCTGGTAGCTCTGACGGCGGCCGTTGCCGGACAACCGTCGGCCCTCCTTGCGGGCCCGTAGCTGGTCCCACATGTAATCGGTGAGCACCCCATCTTGGATGAGCACGTTGCGGCCGGCCGGCGTGCCCTCGTCGTCGATCGCATAGGCACCCCATTCGGCGGCCATCGTCCCGTCGTCCACCAGCGTGACCAACGGCGACGCGACCTGCTCGCCCATGCGCCCGGCGAACACCGATACGTTCTTCTGGATGTGGTCGGCCTCCAGACCGTGGCCGCAGGCCTCGTGGAACATGACGCCGCCGCCGCCCTTGCCGATCACCACCGGCATCGCGCCGCTCGGCGCCGGCCGAGCCTGCAGCTTGGTGAGGGCTCGAGTCGCGGCGCGCTTGGCCAGCTCCTCCACGTCATAGCGATCGAACAGCTCGAAGCCGACCGTGTGTCCGACGCTCTCCCGGCCGGTCTGCATGCCGGTATCGCCGACGGCAACGCATCCCACCACGAACATCGTCCGGACCTGGTCGTCGTCGGACAGGAGTCCGTCGGTGTTGGCGACGAGGATCCGACGGCGGCTGTCGCCGTAGCTGGCACTGACCTGGCGGATCGCGCCGCCTTGGGCCCGGGCCGTCTCGTCGGCCCGGCGGAGCAGCTCGACCTTGGTCGCCTTGGCCACATCGCCCGGCTGGATCTCGATGACGTTCGGCCGGGACGGCGTCTGCCGGATGAGGTCGACGGTCTTCGTGCCACCACCGCCACCCCTCGCTGCGGCCGCAGCCGCCTCGGCGGCGGCCAGCAGCCCGGTCTCGGACAGGTCAGCGGTGTGGGCGAAACCCGTCGTGTCCCCGACCACCACGCGGATGCCTGCTCCCCGGTCACGTCCAGAGCCGAGCTCTTCGATCTTGCCGTCGTCGAAACGGGCCGACGAGTTCCGCTTGTCCTCGGCGAACAGCTCGGCGAACTCACCTCCGGTGCGCATCGCAGCTCCGAGCACCCGGGAGATGACGGCTTCCTCGATCACAGCGTCGACCTTTCGCTTGCCTGCTTCAGCGGTGGACATCCGACGAACCAGACCAGCAGATCGGCCCACCGGCGGAGCGGCGTATCGTACCGCCGTGCCTGTGGAACCCGGCCTGACGGGAAGGGCCCGACTGATCGTTTCCGCCAGCGACACCGCCAGAAACTTGCGGTCAGGAGATGTCGAGGTGCTGGGAACGCCTCGGATAGTGGCCCTGTGCGAGGAAGCGACGATGAAGGCCATAGCCAACCGGCTCCAGCCCGGCGAGACGAGCGTCGGTGTGCGGGTACAGATCGATCACCTTGCGCCGACCGCCGTCGGTGAGAGCGTCGAGGCCGAAGCCAAGCTCGAGCGGATCGAGGGGCGGCGGCTGGTGTTTGCCGTCTCGGTCGCCGATCAGCGCGGGCTGGTGGCTGCCGGGAAGGTCACCCGGGCGGTGGTCGACCGGGAGCGGTTCCTGGACAAGGCCCGATGACAGGAGCCCGCTCAGCTGGTGGTCGGGTCGCCGAGGAAGTCCGAGACGACCTTCCACCAGGCCTCAGGTGCTTCGAACTGAGGGCTGTGCCCAGCGTCAGCGATGATCTCGAGGAGAGCCCCGGGGATCGCCTCGGCCATGCGTCGGGACGCGGCCAGGAACGGAGCGTCCTGCTCGCCGACGACGACGAGGACAGGCATGCTCAGGGTGCGTAGACCCTCGAGGCGATCGGTCTGATCGAGCATCTCGCGCGCCATCGCCGCGTACATCGCAGGTGAGGACGCCCGGAACTTGCGGTCCCCGAAGGCGGCGTAGTCCGGCCGCTCCGCACGGACCCGAGCGTCGGCCTCGGTGGCCAGAGGGCTCTCGAGGGAGGCGATGGCATCGGCCAGCGCGTCGATGCCCTCTGACTGCGCCATGGCGATCGCGAGGCCCGCCACCTCCCGATCGATGCCCTCGACCGGTGCGTGCGTGGTGTCCATCAGCACGAGTCGCTCGACCCGTTCTGGCGCGCGCAGGGCGAGTGTCTGAGCGATCATGCCGCCCATCGAGTGGCCGAGCAGGCAGAACCGGTCCCATCCGAGCTCGCCGGCCAGCCCGAGCACGTCCTCGGCGAGGATCGCCAGCGAGTACGCCGACTCCGCGCTCGGTGCGCCACTCGCACCGTGACCTCGATGATCGGGAGCGACGCCGTGGAAGCCCAGACCGCCGAACGGGTCGAGCCAATCGGTGAAGTCCTCCTTCGCGCCCGTGAAGCCGTGCAACAAGAAGAGGGGCTTCCCGGCCGTTCCCGCCTCTGCGATCTCGACCGTCAGGTCGCCGACTGCGAGTTTTCGCATCTTCATGGGCCGTCACCTCTCATGGTGCAAACCGTAGTTTGCGGCCCGGAACGCGGCCGTCCCGCACGGTCGGAGGGTAGAGTTCTCGCAGTCCTGACGACGTGCCGGGGGCATAGCAGTGTCGAGCAAGTGGGATGTCATCAAGAACCCCAAGTTGCTCCTGTCCATCCGACTCCTGGTCAGTGGCGTGTTGTTGTGGGTGCTCTTCGGCAAGGTCGATCGGGGTTGGTCGTCGTCGGTCGTTCCGCCGTTCACCACCGAGACCGTCCTGTGGCTTCTCGGTGCGCTTCTGTTGACCTTCCTCGGGGTCGTGCTGTCAGCGATGCGGTGGGCCGCCGTGCTGAACGCGCTCGGTCAGCGTCCGAGGGTCAAACGGCTGCTGTCGCACTACCTGGCCGGTCAGTTCATGGCCAATGTCCTGCCTTCCACCATCGGCGGGGACGCTCTGCGTGTGACCCGGCTTTCGCGCGACAACGGCCAGTCCCCCACCAGCTTCGCCTCGGTGGTGCTCGAGCGGATGACCGGCTGGCTCGTCTTACCGGTCATCACCCTCGGCGGATTGCTGATCAACCCCGGCCTGCGCCATCTGGGCCGTGCCACCACTGTGGCGGTGACGGTCGCCTCAGTCACCTTGCTCCTGCTGGTGGCCGTGTTGGTGTTGACAGCTCGACCCGGCGCCACGACGCTCGCCCACAAGGAGGGCTGGCGGCGCTTCGCCAGCGCCGTCCGCATGGGCTTGCGCCAGCTGGTCCATGATCCTCCGGCTGCAGCCCGAGTCATCGGTACGGCCTTCGCATACCAGTTGGTGCTCGTCGTCTCAGTGCTCATGGCTGCTCGGGCCCTGGGGATGCCGCCTGGCGTCGGACCGACCGCGCTGTTGGCGTTCGTGCCTGCGGTCCTGATCGCTCAGGTTCTGCCGATCACCATCTCTGGGCTAGGCGTTCGAGAGGGCCTCTTCGCCCTGTTCCTGCAGCCTCTCGGCGTGCCCCGCGCCCAGGCGGTCGCGCTCGGCCTGCTGCTGTACCTGCTGAACTTGCTGGTGAGCCTGCTCGGGGCTCCGGCGTTCGCCATCGGCCATCGGTCCGACACAACCGCCGCATGACGGCGGCGCCGCCCGCCGCTCCTGACGCCGCGCTGCCCTCTCGTCGGACGTCGGCTGACCGGACGCCCCTGCGCTGGTGGCGAGAGGTGCTCATCGCAGGTGCGTTGTATCTGCTCTACAGCCTCATCCGGTACCAGTTCGGGTCCGGGGGCATCGGGGACCTCGGGATCGCGTTCGACCACGCAAAGGCCGTCATCCACGTCGAGCGGATCATCGGCCTCTGGTTCGAACCGGCACTGCAGCGGTGGTACCTCGATCTCCCCCACGCCGGTTTCGTCCGGCTCTGGAACATCTACTACGGGACCCTGCACTTCGTGGTCACCATCGGCGTGCTCATCTTCGCTTTCGTGCGTACCCCCGAGCGGTATCGATTCGCACGCACGGCGCTCGCCTCCATGACGGTGCTGGCGCTGATCGGTTTCGCCACGTTCTCGCTCATGCCGCCGCGACTGCTCGACGACAACGGCAAGTTCGGCGCCTGTCACGGTCGGCAAGAGAACTGCCACCGTTACGGGATGCATGACACGATCGCCGAATACGGTGGCCTCTGGCAGTTCGGCAGCGGAGCGGGATCCACCGTTTCGAACCAGTACGCGGCGATGCCGAGCATGCACTTCGGCTGGTCAACGTGGTGCGCGCTCACGCTGGCCGCTGGAGTGCGCAGGCGGCGCTGGAAGCTTGCGGTTTTCCTGTACCCCGCACTGACGCTCTTCTGCATCCTGGTCACTGCGAACCACTACTGGATCGATGCGCTCGGAGGATTGGCGGCACTCGGTGCGGGCATGCTCGTGGCGGTCGGGGCGGAGCGGACGAGAGCTGCGCTGGACGGGCGCACGAGCTCAGGGACCGCCGCCGTTCCTGCTCGCTCCCTCACCGCCGCCGATAGATGACCACCCGGTCCACCACCGCCGCTCGCACGTAGTCATGGTCCACGAAGCGGCGCAGGGTCGGGAACAACCGAATGGGGTAGGCGCCGTAACCCCGCAGGCCGGCTGTAGACGTGTCGAGGATCAAGTTGGGTGGATGGCGCCGGAGCTGGCCGAGCAGATCGCCGTAGGCACCAGGTGTGGCGTCGGCGATGGTCCTCGGTGACGACGGCCGGCCGCCCGACTTGCCGGTGACGAAGTCACTGTGGACGAGGCCGCCACCGGGAGGTCGGTCCGCGGTCCAGTACACCTCGGGAAACGTGCCCCACACCATGACCGGCTGACCTGAGCGGCTGTGCGCGTCGACATAGGAGGCCAACCGGCGCGGCGAGGGTAGGTGACGAAACGTTGCAGGCGTCCACGCTGCGGCGAACGCCGCCACCGCGGGTACCGCCATCCCAGCGACCGCGAGCCGGCGCATGAACGGCTTGAGAGGTGCCGCGAGCGGCGCAGCCAGCAGACACGCCGGAGGGACGACCTGGAGCCAGTAGTGGCCGAAGAAGCGGAAGCCGGCCACCACCGACACGGCACCGGTGATCAGCCACAGCCACAGGTCGGCGTCGGACCGCCATTTCGAGCGATCACCGAGCTGCCGCCGAGCGGCCGCGCCCAACAGCGCCACGAGCGTGACGTGCAGAGCGATGAACGTGAGCACGGTGACCGCAAAGGCGCCGGCGGTCTTGCCCACTGGCGCGCCGGCCAGCACGAAGCCACTGTTGGCGGCGAACGTCCAGTGCCAGAACCGACCGAACGGCACCACTGCGGCCACTGTCGCGATCGTCGCCGCAAGTCCGGCCGCAGCCGCCAGTGCGTGACGAGCCCGGCCGGCGAGCGCCGCCCCGACCGTCGCCGGGACGACGCCGATGATCCAGCTCTGGCGGCAGAGCACGGCGATGCCGAGGAACACACCGCCGGCCAATGCGGTCGGCCATCGGCCGCGACGGCAGGCGACGATCGCTGCCGCCCCTGGGAGGATGGCGAAGTGGGCGAAGTTGGCCGCCTGCCCATCAACCGGGAAGAACGCCAGCGTTCCGGCAGCGCAAAGACCGGCGGCCCACCACCCTGCCTCGGGCCCGTCCCGTCGTCGAGCCTCCGCCGCCACGACCAGTGCTGCGCCCACGAGTGCGAGCGCGGCGATCCCGTGCAGAGGGCGAAGGTCTGTCGATCGTGTCGCAGCGAACGAAGCGGCGTACAGGAACGGCACGAGCGGCGGCTTGCGATCGGTGGCATCGACGTAGAGCGTTCCGCCGTCGCGGACGCTGATGCCCTGCGCGGCGAGGGCCGCTTCGTCGGGATCGAAGAGCTGATGCACGAAGCTCGGCAGACGCAGCACAGCGACCAGAGCCACCACCGAGATCGCCAACGCTGCACCCGACCGAACGAACCCGCCCGGGTTCCGGATGCGCACGGCGGAACGGTACTTGCCCGTGACGTGCGACGATGCCGCGGTGACACCCCTGACCTTCGCTCACCGCGGCGGGCGCGACGGTAGCTTCCTGCCGAACTCCATCGCAGCCTTCGCCGACGCACTGCAGCGCGGATGCCAGATCGAGACCGATCTCAGGTTGTCCGCCGATGGGCAGGTGGTGTGCGCCCACGACGGCTTCTCGCGCACGGGCATCCGTCCGATCTGGGTCGCCCGCATGTCCACCGCGACACTGAGCCGACTGGGCGTGGCAACGCTCGAACAGCTCTACCGGGAGCTCGGAACCAGCTTCGAGGTCTCAGCCGACCTCAAGGTGCAGGCGGCCGCCATCCCGGCGATCGCCGTCGCCCGCAAGGCCGGTTCGGTCGGGCGCCTGTGGCTCGTGTCCGACGACCCGCAGGCCTTGGCTGCGATCCGCGCCGCTGAGCGCGAGGTCCGACTGATCCACGAGACGAGACATGCGAGTCTTGCCACCGAGGGGATCAGCCCCGCGGAGCACCTCGACCGGCTGGCAGCGGCGCGCATCGACGCTGCCAACACGACTGTCGGCGACTGGACACCCGCACTTGTCGACCATGCCCATCAACTCGGGTTGCTGGCGTTCGGATCCCTGCTACAGACCCGAACTGCCATGGACCGAGCTGTGGCCCTCGGCCTCGATGGCTTCTACTCGGACCACCTCGAGCGGATGCGCGCCGCCATCGAGTCGGGCTCGTGAGCGAGAGCCGTTCGTTCGACGCAGTGCTGTTCGACTTCGGCGGAACGCTGTTCGGCCACGCGACCGGTACGGACTTGGTGACGGAGGCCGCCCGCTCGATCGGCGTCGGGCTCACAGACGCTGCGGCTGCATCGGTTTGGGCCGAGATCGATGGCGCCTCGATGGAACCCGACGAGCTGGCGCTCGGTCGCGACCTGAACGCTGCGGTTTGGCGGGCCCGTTGGACGGCGCTCTACGGGTTGGCCGACCGGACGGCGACGGGCCTCGGTGCGGCGATCGACTCGGCGATGCATGACCCGTGGGCCTGGGTTCCGCATGCCGATGCCGTTCCCGTCCTCGAGGAGCTGGCCCGCGCCGGTGTCACGGTCGGGCTGGTCAGCAACACGGGCTGGGACGTGCGGGCACCGTTCACGGTGCGCGGACTCGAAGGCCTCGTGTCGACCTTCGTGCTGTCCTACGAGGTGGGCATGGTCAAACCGGATGCGGCGATCTTCCACTCGGCCTGCAGCGCGGTCGGCAGCGCCCCGTCCCGCACGTTGTTCGTGGGCGACAACCCCGTGACCGACGGCGGTGCGGTGAGCGAGGGGCTCGGAGTGCTGCTGGTCCCTCCTGCTCCGCTCGGTGCCGCCCATGGCCTGGCCGGCGCGACCCGCCTGGTCGGCGCGCACTGACGGCCATCGCCTTCAGGTGGCGCCGGCGGGAGACGGTCGGATGTCGCGTTCGCCCATCCAGCGGATCGGTGGCCCGTGATAGCTGCTGGTGGCGAGCAGGCGCGTCGTCCCGCCCGGCCACGTGGAGAGCCGGATCTCCGCGTGTTCGCCCCCAGGTTCCATACGCAGCCAGGCCAGCGGAGCGTCGGGGGACGATCGTCGACTCGCCGCGTCGAGGGCGTCGAGCACCCCGCGCCGGCCCTCAACCGACAGGTACTGGAACATGATCGAGTGAACGACCACGGTGATCAGGCCGCTCACCGGAGAGGCGAGCTGCTGCTCCAGCCACGTCACAGCATCGGCACGATCGACCGGAGCCGGCAGCTCACGAGCAACTTCCAGCGCCGCGTCGAGGCGATCGAGGCGCGCCGTGTGGTCCGGCCAGACGTAGGACCGCAATGCGATTCGGCCGTCATCGGTGGTCGGGTCGATCGGGGCGACGTCACAACCCCGCCGTGCGACGACCGAGCACGAACCCGGCAGGGGCGACGAGCGATGGCCGGTCCACGGCTCCACGAACCGCACCGGGCTGCCCTCGGGTCCGAAGCAGTCGAGGCCGCTCTCGTAGCGGTAGGCGTCGAAGCGCAGGTTCAGGCCGGCGCTCGCCCCGAGCTCCAAGATCCGCAGAGGCAGGCCAGCCCCCGCCGCAGCTGCGCCAAGGAACCCACCGAGCAACGCCGCCGAGCGGCCGACCTCATTGGTCTGCACGCCGTCGAGCATGCGAGCCGCCAGCTCGTGTCTGTGCGCGTCGATCACCGCCACGAACGCCGGCCCGACCCCCCGTCGCAGCACCCCTCCGACTGACGGGTAGTGGCCGGCCAGCTCCGGCGCTCGCCCTTCGAGCACGAGACGGTGCACGCTTCCGAGGAACCGGAGGACGACAGCATCGGCGAACGGAGCCGAAGCGTGCGGCCCCAGGACGTCAGCGCATGGCCCCGCCGTGGACACGTCACGGTGGACGGCGTCGAGGATGTCGCCGTAGAGGTTCGATCCGTTCTGGATGCAACCGTCTCGTTGGAACTCGATGGTGTCGAGCAAACCGTCTGGCGGAGCGGGATGCCTTCTTGCTCGCCGCGTGCTCAGAGCTCGCTCGCCCACTGGGTCGCTCACTTCGCGGCGACCGGGCAGACGCTCATCGGTTCCACCCCTTTCAAGCGAACCCTGCGGGGTCGGCCGAACCGCACGCCCGGGAGATCACCGACTGCGTCCCGCACCTCGAGCGACGCGAGGGCCCGACCACCCTTGGCATGCTCGGTCACGCGGGCGGCCACGTTGACTACGTTGCCGAACACGTCGTCGCGCGTCACGACGGCTTGGCCCACGTGCAGGCCGGCGCGCAAGCGCAGCGGATCCGGAGCCGTGTCGAGCAACTCGATGGCGGCGAGGACGGCGACCTCGGGCTCGGGGAAGGAGAGCAGGAGTCCGTCACCGAGCCGCTTCACGATGTGACCGCCCCGACTACGGATGATCGGGCCGGTCACCCGATGATGGGCACTGATGAGTGCGATGGCTGCTTCATCGCCGTGGTCGGACGTGAATCGAGTGAAGCCCTCCAGGTCAGTGAAGACGATGGTTATCGGCTGCGGGACGGCATCACCCTTGTCCTCGGAGCCCCACGAGAGCGCCTGCAACGTCGACAAGTTCGTTGACGTCAACACCAGCCCGAACGCCCCGCAGGTCGTCTCGGCGAACCTGTACCTGCCGCCCCTCGTTCACTGGATGGCCACCTCGCCGCAATTCGACGGACGGTTCGTCGCGCGGTATACCCAGGAGCTCACGGTGGCGGGTTCGGGCCTGACCACGTGGGATCGTATGGGCTACGACGCTGGCAGCGACAACGCGGGCCAGCAGTGGCGCGATGTCTACTGGACCTTCGGCCAGAACCTC
>JBBSGQ010000107.1:0-9654 GCA_038253965.1 Acidimicrobiales bacterium
GACAGCACCTCCCGCGAGCGCCCTCCCTGCGAGCGTGCCCTCGATCAGCTGAGGGTTGCCGACGGGGCCGTCGTCGCCGAGGGTCTGGAGCGACAGCATTCCGTAATCGGCGACGAGAACCTTTGCGGTGTCGGCACCGAGGACGTCGCGCGCCGCCTCGACTACCCGGGTCAGCTCGTTTGCAGGGATGTCCCAGGCGCGGCTGAGCATCTCACCGACCGCCACCGGCACGTCGGCGCGTCCTCCGGATCCGCCTGCCGTCGCCATGACCGCACCCTACGACCGCTGAGCCGCCAGGAGCTCAGACTGCAGTGTCCGGCCGCCCGTTGTCCACCTCTACTAGTGCCGCTGATCGGAACTGCTGCGCTATCGACGGCGGTCCAGCTCTCGCGGAGCCGGAGAGCGTGATCGGACGGCCTGCCCGGTTCGGCACTGTAAGCGACGAGATGTTGTCCCCGCGTATTGCCCGGACCGGGGTGCGCACGACCTGGGCACGATCGAAGCCCAGGCGTCGTCGAAGGACCGGGTGAACTTGACGTCGCGGTCACGGATCAGGTGGCCCACGCCGCGTCCGGTCTCGTCTAACGCCGTGGCCAGGTTGCGGGCCTGCTGGGTGACCCACTCGCCCGTTGGGTTCGTGGTGATGCCGCGGAGAAGAGTCACACGCCACGATGCCCGCGGCCTGCTGCGCAACCAAGGACCGCCAGGTCCTCGACACCCGGCGAGGAGCGGGGTCGATGCCTGCTGCCCGCAGGATCCGACGGACCGACGAGCCCGACACTCAGTAGCCGGGGCCGCTGAGCTCGCCCTTGATGCGCTCATAGCCCCAACGTGGGTTCTCGGTGGCCAGACGCACGATCAACGCCTGGATCTCCGCCGACACCGGCGGACGACCTTTCGGGTTGTTCGGATAGGTCCAGTGCCGGCGGACCATGCGGCGATGCCAGCCGACCAGCGTTGCCGGCGTCACCACGAACCGCGACCACCGGCGACGGGGTAGCAGACGGCTCAGCGCGGCGAGGAGCGCACGGTCCTTGCGTTCAAGGCGCGGTCTCGGATGCTAGCGGCGGAGAACCTCGAGCTCGTGACCCAGGATCAGGATCTCGACCTCCTTGGCATTCCATCACACGGCAGATGCGGAGGTAGACGAAGGACCAAATCACGACGTTCTCCCCGCCAACCGACAAGGACCGAGCACGGTAACTCGTTCTTCAGTGGCCGCGAACTGCCTGGTCACGAGGGGTGGATGAGTTCTGACACCCCACGGGCCGCCAGCCAACGAGCGCGCGGCACGAAGGCCAACGCCCCTGTGGCCACAATCCCCCTGACCACCGTCCGGCTACTGAGCTCGGCGCTCACCAACGTGAACTTACGGGACTCTGCCCCATCTGCCTGAACTCGGCCGAATGGCCGGACGCCAGTCGCTACACGTTGACGGATGTGGCAGGCACGACGAGTACGTCCTGCTCGCCGAGAGGACGGGTCCAGCAGGCGAACTCCAGCAGGATCCCGTCGGGATCGAAGAAGTACACCGAGCGGATGTAGACGCCTTCGTGCAACTCCTTCGACACCGTCCACTCGCTGTCATCGTGGTTGGAGACGTCGCTCACCTCGACGCCGGCCGCCTGGAGCTTCAGCACGTACTCGTCGAACCTGCCCACGGGCACGTTGAACGCAACATGGTTCATCGATCCGTGCGCGGTCGCAAGATCGCCGTTGCCCGGCAGCGTTGCGGCTGACGACACACCGGGCGCCGCTTCCGGGGCGTTCGGGAACCAGAAGAAGGCGACGCAGTCACCACCGCCGCAGTCGAAGAAGAAGTGCTGGCCCATCCCCATCGGCAGGTCGATCGTCTTCACCAGGGGCATGCCGAGGACGTTCGTGTAGAAGTCGACCGTGCGAGCCATGTCCTTGCACACCAGTGCCAGATGGTTGATCCCAGACAGCTCGAACGTGCTGTTCATACCCATCGGATTCCCTCCTCAGGCCGTGATCCGAGCCACGTGCGCGCTGTCAAGGTACTCGTCGATCCTCGTGATCAACCCGTTAGCGCAGGTCGCCACGATGCACGCGGGGAATTCTGCACGAGTTCCGTCGGCCCTGGTCCAGCGCATCATGTGCTGCTGCACGAACCCGCGATCGGTGACCGAGCGGCGGACATTCTCGTAGCAACGCTCGGCGAGGTTCTCGACCACCCACGTGAGCGTGGCCAGGTTCTGGTCGGCGCTCTGCTCGCAGCCGTCGGTGTTGTGCCAGATCACCGCGTCCGGAGAGTAGAGGTCGCGGACCGCGCCGACATCGCCGTTCTCGATCGCCGCGAACAGCTGCTCGGCCACGTCATCGTTGCTCATGCACCCATCCAATCGTTCGTGGAGCTCATACTCGCTCCTTCACCCAGCCGGCGAGGAGGTCAGCGATCTCGTCGCGATCGCCCTCGTGTTGGAAGTAGTGGTCGCCGGGCACCAGCTCCATCGACTTGTCCGCCGCCCCGATCGCGTCGAACATCTCGTGAGCGTCGCTCGGGAAGATGCCCGCGTCGCCGAGTGACTGTACGAGCAGCGACGGCACCGTGATGCGGGCCAGGTGCGGACCGGCGCGACACTGCGAATCCTCGAGGCTCCACATCGACAGCCACGCTCGGCAGGTGTTGGCGCGGCCGAGGCCGAACGGGCTGTAGTTCGCCCATCTCGGATCGCCGGCGTAGCAGCCCCACTTCCGGTCCGACGGATCGAGTGTCAGGTCGGTGAAGCGCAGATCGGCCCAGACCCGCTCGACCAGGAACAGGCGGTCCCAGAGCTCATGCTGTGCGAGACGGTCGATCTCCGACCTTGCCCACGCGCTGATCCTGTGGTTCCTCGCCACCTGTGCGTCGCGGTACCGCGCCACGAACTCCGGTGCGAATGGCGGACCGTTCTCCGGGTTGAACATGTCGATCGCCGGGTCGACCGACAGCACATCGGTCTCGTCGATGACCGACGGGTCGAGCCACGCGGTGAACACCTCGGGACGGCCGAGGTGGGCCTGCAGCGAGATGTACAGGTCGGCCGGCGCGAGATCGAGCGCCGCCTCCGGCATCGGCATGCCGACCGCAGGGCGGAGGTTCGGCTCGACGGCCTGCGACTGGTAAGCAGCCATGAGCGACCCGCCGCCGGAGTTGCCGAGCAGCACGACCCTCTCGACCCCTTGGCCCCGCAACCAGCGGACACCGACGCCGATGTCGATGACCGCCTGCTCGAGCAGGAAGTACGGCTCAGCCCCGCGGAAACGCGTGTTCCAGCCGAGGAAGCCGATACCGCGCGCCGCCAGGTACTCGGCGATGTAGTGCTCGCTGAAGTCGACGTTGTAGTGCGTGGCGATCACCGCCACCTTCGACAACCGACCCGACGGCGTCCAGTAGATGCCCTGGCACGGGAAACTACCGTGCCCCGCGCGCGCCTGCGTCGGCGACTCCAACGACACCCACGTCCGATCCACCCCTCTCACGACTGCGGAACGTACTCCGTCTTCGAACCGCCTCCCGAATGTGGGTCAATCGACCGGCATATGCGCGGTCAAATGACTCAAATTCATCGATGCACCGTTGCGTGTGAATCGAACGCGTGCATACAGTCCGCCGCGGGACCGTCGGCGAAGGAGCGACGTGATGTCGCAGCGCAAGGCCATCCGGATGGACGACCAGGCGATTGAGGCGTTCATCGCCGCCAACGGGCGAGCGCGTGTCTCGACCCTCGACCAGCGCGGCGCGCCGCATGTCGTGCCTGTGAGCTACACGGTGCTCGACGGCAGTGTCGCGTTCTGGGCTGACCACGGCTCGCAGAAGGTCGTCAACCTCCGCCGCGACCCGCGCGTCGCGTGCATCATCGATGACGGCGTCGAGTTCCATGAGCTTCGGGGCGTCGAGATCTGCGGTCAGGCCGAGCTCCGCGATGATGCGAGTACGGCGCTCCGGGTGAACGGCCTCTTCTGCGCGAAGGTCCCGGAGGACTGGCGCGAGGCCGCACGGACGATACTGACCGAGCTGGCGGCCGAGCGCATCGTGGTGGCGATCAAGGCGGAGCGGGTCAACTCCTGGGACCACTCGAAGGTACGTGGGCTCCGACCTCAGGACATCGGCCGTTAGCCATGCGCCACTGGCCGGATGAGGGTGTCAGCCGGATCCCGTACTGGGTGTACACCGATCCTGACGTCTTCCAGCTCGAGCAGGAGCGCATCTTTCGCGGGCCGTCGTGGTCCTACGTCGCGCTGAGCTGCGAGATCCCCGAGGCCGGCGACTTCATCCGCACGTCGGTCGGTGAGACGCCGGTGGTCGTCGTGCGCGACAAGGGAGGCAGCATCCGGGTCTTGGTGAATCGATGCGCGCATCGCGGTGCTCAGTTCTGCCGCGAACCGCACGGCAACACGACGACGTTCGAGTGCCCGTACCACCAGTGGAGCTACGCCCTCGACGGTCGCCTGCTCGGGGTGCCGTTCAAGAAGGGCCTCGACGGGCAGGGCGGCATGCCGGCTGACTTCGAGAACGCCGACCACGGCCTCGAGACGCTGCAGGTCACGATGCGCAACGGCGTGGTGTTCGCGTCGCTCTCCGACGACGTCGAACCTTTCGAGGACTACCTCGGCGACACGATGGCGGAGTACTTCGACCGCGTGTTCGACGGGCGCGAGCTGCACGTCCTCGGATACCTCCGGCAGCGGTTGCCGTGCAACTGGAAGCTGATGTTCGAGAACATCAAGGACCCGTACCACGCCACGCTGCTGCACGTCTTCCTCGTCACGTTCGGTCTGTTCCGGGCCGATCAACCGTCGGCCACGCGAATGGACAAGACGGGCCGCCACAGCGTGCTGGTATCGAGCCGCGGTGCGCAGACCGACAGCTCGATCACGAGGTCGCTGCGTTCCTACCGTGAGGGCTTCGAGCTGCAGGACCCAAACCTCCTCACGCCGGTGCGCGAGTTTCCGGGCGCACCAACCGTCGTGATGCAGACCCTGTGGCCGAACCTGATCGTGCAGCAGCAGTCGAACACGTTGGCGATGCGCCAGATGGTGCCGCGCGGGCCGGCGGCGCACGACCTCCACTGGACGTTTTTCGGTTACGCCGACGACACCGAAGAGATGACCGCGATTCGCCTGCGCCAGGCCAACCTCATGGGACCGGCCGGCTTCGTGTCGATCGACGACGGCGAGATCATGCGCCTCTCTCAGGACGGTGTGGCCGCCGACGTCAACCGGTCGGGCGTCGCCGAGATGGGCGGACGCGACACCGACGACCAGGACCACATGGTCACCGAGGCCGCCATACGCGCGTTCTACGCGCACTACCGGGAGGTCATGGGTTTGTGACCCCGGATGATCTCTTCGCCGCGCACGGCGACCTGCTGGACGAGAGCCGGCTCGACGAGTGGATCGACCTGTTCACCGACGACTGCCTCTACTTGGTGATCCCGAGGGAGAACGTCGAGCGGGGGCTGCCGCTGGCGGCGATCCGGTGCGAGAGCCGCGGCTACCTCAAGGACCGCGTCGTCGCGGTCCGGGAGACGTCGATGTACGCGCCACGGTCGCAGCGACACGTCATCGGCGCCTCCCGCAAGCAGCCCGACGGCGCGATGACCGCCAGCTATGCCGTGTTCCAGACGCTGACCGACGAGCCGACAACGGTGTTCAGCACGGGTCGCTACGTGGCGAGGATCATCGAGGGCCGATTCGCCGAGCTTCGGTGCATCTACGACTCGACCCTGGTCGACAACTCCATCGTGCAGCCGCTGTGATCCGGCGAATCGACTTCGACGACCTCGATCCCCCGCTACGGGAGGCCCTGCGGGCGCGCGTCGACCGGCTCGGCTACCTTGGCGAGTTCTTCCAATGCGCGGCGCATCAGCCCGAGGCACTCGTGTCGCTGAACACGCTCACCGAACAACTTCGGGGCGCCCTACCCGACGACGCCGCGGAGATCGTGGCACTGACCGTCGCAGCCGTCACCGGCAACGACTACGAGCGGCATCAACACGAGCGGCTCTCACTGAAGCTCGGGTTCGGCGAGGACTGGGCCCGGTCGGTCATCGCCCTCGAGGAAGGCGGGATCGTGCAACGAACGGTGCTCGACCTGCTCCGGGATCGCGGTCGTGGTGCCGATGTCGACGCCCTCGCCGCGGAGCACGGCGATGCGTTCGCAATCGCCGTACTGCTCCTCACCGGGCGATACCTGATGCACTCGACCGTCGTGAACGCGCTCAGCCTGGCGCCCCCTGTGCCATCACCGTTGGGACAGTGACCGCCAACTGGATCTCCGAGGGCGAAGTGGTCGAGCGGCTCGACCTGCCTCACGCGATCGACGCCATCGAGCGAGCGCTCGCCCGCGAGGCGGCGGGTACTGCGAAGACCATGATGAAGACCCATCTGGCGTGGGGCGACGGGCACACCCTGCACGCCATCGGCGGCCTCGACGGCGACCTGGTGGGCACCAAGACGTGGGCGCACACCGCGGGCGGGGCCAAGCCGCTGCTGATCCTGTGGGACAGCGAGACGGGCGAACGCCGGGCGGTGGTCGAGGCGTTTGCGCTCGGCCAACTGCGAACGGCGGCGATGTCGGGACTCGCCACCCGCATGCTTGCCGATCCCACGACGACGATCGGCGCGGTGATCGGCACGGGCAAGCAGGCACTGCCTCAGGTGTCAGCTCTGGTCTCGGTACTGCCGATCACGTCGATCCGGGTGTATGGACGCGACAACGAGCGCCGGAAGGCGATGGCGACACGCGTGGAAGGCGAGCTCGGGATCGAGACCGTCGTCACCGACTCCGTCGCCGAGGCGGTCGACGGCGCCGGCGTCATAACCACCGCAACTCGAGCGACCGAGCCGTTCCTGGCCGGCTCGATGGTGGAGTCCGGCACCCACGTCAACGCGATCGGTGCGATCACACCGGAACGCGCTGAGCTGTTTCCCGATCTCGTCGACCGGTCGTTCATCGCGACCGACAGCGTCGAGCAAGCGCGCGCTCTGGCTCGCGAGGTCAACGGACGCGAGCTACGCAGCCTCTCGTCACTCGTCGGTTCGCCACAACCGACCGCCGACCTGACCCTATTCAAGGCCATGGGCATCGGACTCGCCGACGTGGCCCTCGGACGCGCGATCCTGGAGGCGACATGACGTTCATCGACCGCAGCGGAACGCCACCCGAGCCGCCGGAGTGGTGGGAGCCCATCGTCGTCACGCGCCAGGCGATCGACGCCGAGATCCACCGCCTTGCGTCGTTGCCGCGACCCGACGACGGCCGCCGCCGGTCGCTGATCGTGCACCCGCAAGCGACCGCTCCCGGGCTCGGGCTCGCGCCCGGGATCCAGGTCGCGCTCGAAGTGCTGCTGCCCGGGGAGACCACGACGTCGGTGCGGCACAACTCGACGAGCGTCGGCTTCTGCATCAGCGGCGCCGGGTCCGCGACGGTCGGCGCCAAGCAGTTCGCCTTCGACCAGCACGACGTGTGGTGCACGCCGTCGATGGCGTCATACAGCTACACGAACACCGGTCCCGACCTCCAGGCGCGCCTGGCCTACAGCAACGCGCCGCTGCTCGAAGCGATGGGTGTCCACGTCGTCGAGGTCGGTGAGGCGACGGCAGCCACCACCCTGCCGACCGCGGCACCTGGACCGGCCGAGAAGACGAGCGAGGTGCACGGCGACAACGGCGATCGGGCAACCATCGACCACCTCATCGATCTCGACGACGGCGCGCAGCTGCTCTCCTACGAACGGCTCATCGACCCGCCGCTCATCGAGTCCCGCCCGCTGCATTGGCCGTGGACCGAGGTGAAGGCCCGCCTCGACAAGCTCCACGCGCTCGGTGAGCGCTACCGCGGACGCCGGCTGTACCTCATGTACAACCCGGCGACCGGGCGGACGAACGGGACGACGTTCAGCTTCTTCGCCACGATGTGCCTGCGCCCGGCCAACATCGTCGACCGACCGCACCGCCACGTCGCCGCGGCGATCAACTACTTCTTCTCCGGCGAGGGCAACAGCCTCGTCGGCGGCAAACGGTATGAGTGGAAGGCGGGCGACCTCATGCTCACCGCGCCCGGCTGGGCCATTCACCGACACGCGTCGCACGGCGAAGACGTGTACGAGCTCACGATCCAGGACAGCCCGCTCAACCTGGCGATGGATTCGCTGCTGTGGCAGGAGGACCTCAGGCGCCCAGCCCGGCTGCTCGGCACCGAGAAGGGCTTCGCCACGAACCGCGTGGACGTCCAGTGATCGAGCTGGCCCACGACTTCTTGCGCGGCTCGTACCCGCCACTGGTCACGCCTTTTCGCGATGGCGAGGTCGACGTCGACACGTACGCATCCCTGGTCGAGCGTCAGATCGCCGGCGGATCGCACGGCATCACCGTCAACGGGACCACTGCGGAGCCGAGCACGCTCACGATGGAGGAACGCGACCGGCTCGTGCGCGTCGCGATCGACGTCACGGCCGGGCGGGTGCCGATCGTCGCCGCCAGCGGGTCGCAGAGCCATGCCGAGACGGTGTGGCTCACCGAGCAGGCCGCCGAGGCGGGGGCCGACGCGGTGCTCATCGTCACGCCGTACTACGTCAGGCCGCCGCAGCGTGGACTGGTCGAGTACTACCGCGATCTCGGCGCTCGCACCGACCTGCCGCTACTCGTGTACCACATCCCCGGTCGCACCGCCGTCGAGGTGCTGTCCGAGACGTTGGAGCAGATCGCCGATGCGGTACCGACGTTCGTCGGCATGAAGCACGCGGTGAACGACCTCGGATACGTCACCGACGCACGGCGCCGGCTGGGCGACCACTTTCGCATCTTCGTCGGGCTCGAGGAGCTCAGCCTGCCGATGCTCACCATCGGTGCCACCGGGCTGATGAACGCGGTCGCCAACATCGCACCGGCGGAGATCGCGGCGCTGTACGAAGCGGTCGCCAGCGGGGACCTCGACGGAGCTCGCAAGCGGCATGACGCACTGTTCGAGCTGAACCGGGCGGTGTTCTGGGACACCAACCCGACGCCCATCAAGTACGTCATGCGCCGCCTCGGTCTGTTGCCGACGAACGAGCATCGGTTGCCGATGATGCCGGCCACCCCCGAGCTCGAAGCGCGGCTCGACGCACTCATCGAGAGGACGGGACTCGGCGCATGAGACAACAAGTGCTCGACCGGCCGATCCTCTTCTACGACGACCTCTGAAGGTACTGACGGCACGAAGCGGCTCTGGTCAGAGCCAGCGACGAAGATGAGCGGCTCTCGATCCTCGGGTTCACCGACCCGCTGTTCCGAACGCTGCTCGCTGACATGCCAGAGAAGGAGCGCCTCGCAAGCATGCACGTCGTCGACACGCGCGGTCGGGTGCACAGCGCCGGCGCAGCCGTGATCGTTCTGCTCTCGCTCAACAAGAAGATGCGCTGGAAGGCTCGGACGGCGCGGCTGCTCCCACCGGTTCGCCACAGGATCGAACGCGAGTACCGCGAGCTCGCCGACATGCGGGATGAGCTGTCCGCGAAAGTCCCCGACGTCGCGCCCACAACCGTCCGCCCACGCTTCGTGCGCCTGCCAACGGAGGGACGATGACGCCACCGGTCGCCGCCGCGACGCTGCCAGGTGGCACGGACGTCAAGCCAGTTCTCCCTGTGAACCGCGTCGGCCCGCAACCGA
>JBBSGQ010000108.1:0-9653 GCA_038253965.1 Acidimicrobiales bacterium
CTGGCCGGGTCGACCCACCGGCCGGCACGCCTACGACCACCGCCCCCGCGACGACCACGCCCTCGGGCAGCGGCGCCGCCGGCACCGGGTCGGGTGCCCCGTCGAGCGTTCCACCGGCAAACCAGTCCGGCGGGTGATGCACCGCCGCGGTACGTCTCACCGGTGATCGCTCACCGGTGACCGCTCGCATAGTCGTGGTCGGGCTCGGCCCGGGCGACCCGGGACTCGTGACGACGGCGACGGCGGAAGCCATCGCTCGGATCCCTCACCGCTTCCTGCGGACCCGACACCACCCTTCGGCCGTCCTGGTCGGAGACGCTGACTCCTTTGATCGCCACTATGAAGAGGCCGACACCTTCGACGTCGTGTACGCCCGGATCGTTGACGACCTGCTCGCCTCGGCCGAGGCGGCGCCCGACGATGAGATCCTGTACGCGGTGCCCGGATCGCCGCAGGTACTGGAGCGGACCGTTGACCTGCTGCTCGCGGCGGCCGCGACCGGACGAGTCGAGGTCGAGGTGCTCGGCGCCGTGTCTTTCATCGAGCTTGCGTGGAACAGGGTCGGCGTCGACCCGTTCGCCGATGGCGTACGCCTGATCGACGGTCACCGCTTCGCCGAGCAAGCGGCAGGGGAGCGCGGTCCGCTCCTCGTCGCTCACTGCCACAACGCGCGCGTGTTGTCCGACGTGAAGCTGGCAGTCGATGACCCGCTCTCGGAGTTGGTCACCGTCCTGCAGCGGCTCGGGCTGGCCGACGAGGCGGTGTTCGATGTCGCGTGGTCCGAGCTCGACCGCAGCTTCGAGCCGGACCATCTCACCGCCCTGTGGATCCCCAAGCTCGGCGCGCCGGTGGCCGGCGAGGTGCAGCGTTTCGTCGAGCTCGTGGCGAGGCTGCGGGCCGAGTGCCCATGGGATCGTGAGCAGACCCACGCGAGTCTGACCCGCCACCTGCTGGAGGAGAGCTACGAGGTCCTCGAGGCGCTCGACTCGCTCGACGCGTCGAGCAGCGCGGGCTACGAGCACCTGGAGGAGGAGTTGGGCGACCTCCTGTTCCAGATCGTGTTCCACACCACCCTGGCCACCGAGCAGGGCGCGTTCACCCTGGCCGACGTCGCTCGTGGCATCCACGACAAGTTGGTCCACCGTCACCCCCACGTCTTCGGAACCGTGGAGGTCGACGGATCAGCCGATGTCGTCGTCAACTGGGAGCAGATCAAGAAGGTGGAGAAGGGCCGTCTGAGTGTCTTCGACGGGATCCCCTCGGTTTTGCCTGCGTTGCTGTATGCGCTCAAGGTGCAGAAGAAGGCAGCCGGTATCGGGCTCGACCCGGCTCTCGTCTCGCCTTCCTTGGCCGATGCGATCGACGGCCTGGGGCTGGCGCCGGACCCCGAGGCGGTCGGTCGTCTGCTGCTCGCCGGTGTAGCCGTGGCCCGTGCCCACGACATCGACCCCGAGACCGCTTTGCGAGCCGCCGCCACGCGGCTTCGCAAAGCAGCCCAGGCCATGGAGGGTCCCAGCAGCGGGAGGCGCTGACCTCCAGGGCTCCGCACGGCCACCGGTCGGCAGCTGGGTCAGCGCTCCGCCAGATGTGTCGCGGCCGGGGAGGCGAACCGTCGGCCGTGCGCCGCCGGCGTGCACCGGGGCCGACGGGGCTTTGTGTAACGTTCACACGAACCCCAGGAGCAACGGCACGAACATGAGCAGCATCGAGCACATCGTGGGGCGCCAGATCCTCGACAGCCGGGGCAACCCGACAGTCGAGGTCGAGGTCACCCTCGACTCAGGTGCGCTCGGGCGGGCGGCTGTCCCGTCCGGTGCCTCGACCGGGCAGTTCGAGGCTGTCGAGCTACGTGATGGCGGAGCGCCCTTCGGCGGCAAGGGTGTCACCATCGCGGTCGGCCACGTCAACGGCCGCATGAGAGAGGCGTTGCTCGGGGTCGACGCGCTCGACCAGCGCCTCGTCGACCAGACGCTGATCGATCTCGACGCGACCGACAACAAGGGGACCCTCGGTGCCAACGCCATCCTCGGCGTGTCGCTGGCTTCGGCGAAGGCGGCTGCGAACGAGATCGACCTGCCGTTCTACCGCTATGTCGGCGGCCCGAACGCCCACGTCTTGCCGGTGCCGATGATGAACGTGCTGAACGGCGGCGTGCACGCCGACAACAACGTCGACTTCCAGGAGTTCATGGTCATGCCGGTCGGCGCGGCGAGCTACTCCGAAGCGCTGCGTTGGGGGGTGGAGACCTACCACACGCTGCGCACGTTGCTGAATGACCGCGGTCTGTCCACTGCTGTCGGAGACGAGGGCGGCTTCGCCCCGAACCTGCGGTCCAACGAGGAGCCGGTGCAACTCCTGATCGAGGCAATCGAGCTCGCAGGCTTCGCCCCTGGTGACGACATCGCCATCGCCGTCGACCCAGCCACCTCGGAGGTCTTCCGCGACGGCGCATACGTGCTCGAAGGGGAGGGGCGCACGCTTGGAAGCTCCGAACTGTCCGACTACTGGGCCGACCTGTGCGATCGCTATCCGATCGTTTCGATCGAGGACGGGATGGCCGAGGAGGACTGGGATGGGTGGGCTGCGCTCACCGCAGCAGTTGGCGAGCGCGTGCAACTGGTTGGCGATGACCTGTTCGTGACGAACGTCGAGCGGTTGCGGCGAGGCATCGACACAGGCGTGGCCAACTCGATCCTCATCAAGGTCAACCAGATCGGATCGCTCACCGAGACCCTCGACACGGTGGCTCTGGCCGAGCGAAGCGGCTACACGGCAGTCATGTCACACCGCTCCGGAGAGACCGAGGATGTCACCATCGCCGACCTTGCGGTGGCCACGAACTGCGGCCAGATCAAGACGGGTGCACCAGCCCGCTCGGACCGGGTGGCCAAGTACAACCAGCTGTCGCGCATCGAGGAGGACCTCGGTGAGGCGGCAGCATTTCCGGGTCGAGCAGCGTTGTCCCGGGGAGGCGCGGCCCGGTGAGCAGCCACCAGTTCTTGTCCCGTTCCCGCACGTGGGTGAGGCGGTTCCGATCGGCGCTGACTGGCGCTCTTCGCAAGGGCGGCCGACTGGCTCCCATCGCTGCGCTGACCGATCGCCAGGGTCGACGACGCGGCCGAGGTCAGTCCGAGGAGAACGCTTCGACCAGGCGGCCCAAGGCTCCGTTGGTCGGAGCGCTGGTGGCGTTCGTGCTCTGTGTGGGCGTGCTGTTCGTTGCCGTGTTCCCGACCAGGAGCTACCTCGCCCAGCGGGCAGCTGTGCACAAAGCTCAGCATCGGCTCGGTGCCATCGACCGTGAGAACCGCCGGCTTGCAGCCGAGGCCCGCCGCCTGAGCACCCCCACCGAGATCGAACGGCTGGCTCGTGCGCAATACGGCCTCGTGCGTCCCGGCGAGCAGGCCTACGCGATCCTGCCGGCGCCGAAGCCTCCGATCGGCCTGCCCGAGCTGTGGCCGTTCACCGGCTTCGAGCACATCCTCCAAACGGGCTGAGCCTCGCTCCCGGCCAACCCGTTCATTTGATGGGGTCGAGGGTGGCGTCTGTATCTTTCACCCGGAATTTGACTCGGCGCGTTTGACCCTTGGTTGTGACTGTGCAGGTGAGGATGTCGCCCGGCTTCTTGAGCACTACCTTCTCGTCGCCACACGCGGCTTTGCTGCCTGGTCCGGACCCCGTAGCGAGCGCCTTGGCCACGTAGGCTTCGGTGGAGACAATGGCCTGTGTGTACTTCACGTCGAACACGGCCTGCTTCTTCTTCACGTCGGTGATGTTGATCTTGACTTCGGTCGCCTTTCCATAGAGCGTCAGCTTGCAGCGGAAGCTCTTACCCTTCTTCGCCTCGATGTCGTTCGGGCACTTCGCCGAAACTGTCGATTGGTTCGGCAGCTTCGTTTTGACGATTCGAACCACGTCCTTTTCGACACTGCTCGAGTCCAGCTTCTTCGAGCACGCCGCCACCGCCAGCAAGAGGCAGGAGGAAATGACGACTGTGCGAATGATCAGGCGGAACATGAAAAGCCTCCGGAAGAAATAACGCGATTGGCCAGGCTAGTGGCCGGGGGCCGGTCGTGGGCCGCCGACCAGGGGGCCGGTACGCTCGTCGATCAGATGGACTTCACAGTTGATCCCGATCACGACGCGATCCGCGACGGCGTACGGCGGGTTTGTGCTGATTTTCCCGACGAATACTGGCGCCAATGCGATGACGCCCATGAGTTTCCCTGGGCCTTCTACCGGGCCATGGCGACGGGTGGTTGGATCGGTATCGCCATCCCTGCGGCGTACGGCGGTGGAGGTGGGCAGGTCACCGAAGCTTCGATAGTGCTCGAAGAAGTCGCGGCGTCGGGCGCCGCCATGAACGGGTGCTCGGCCATCCACCTTTCCATCTTCGGCATGGGCCCGGTGATCGCTCATGGTTCCGAAGACATGAAGCGACGAGTGCTCCCCCCGGTGAGCTCGGGTGAGCTGCACGTGGCGTTCGGAGTGACCGAACCGGACGCCGGCACGGATACGACGGCCATCAGCACGAAGGCTTCGCTCGATGCGAGCACCGGGAACTACTTGGTTCGGGGCCGCAAGATATGGACCACCAAGGCCCCGTATTGCGACAAGGTTCTCTTGCTCGTGCGCACGACCCCTCTCGCCGATTGCGTTCGACGGACCGACGGGATGACGCTGCTCCTAGCCGACCTCCAGCGACCTGAGGTCACGATCACCCCGATCGCCAAGGCCGGACGCAACGCTGTCGTGTCGTGCGAGGTGGTGTATGACGATCTACCCGTGTCAGTCAGTGATCGGGTGGGTGAGGAAGGCGCAGGTTTCCGGTATCTGCTCGACGGGCTCAACCCCGAGCGCATCCTCATCGCCGCCGAGGCGGTCGGGATCGGGCGAGCCGCTCTCCGGCGAGCGGTGGCATATGCTGGCGAGCGCGTGGTGTTTGGTAGACCGATCGGCGAGAACCAGGGTCTGGCCTTCCCGCTCGCACGCTCCCACATGGAACTCCGGGCCGCCGAGCTCGCCGTACGGGAGGCTGCTTGGCGCTACGACTCGGGACTGCATTGCGCCGAAGCGGCCAACACCGCAAAGTTCCTTGCCGCTGAGGCCGGCTACCGGGCCGCCGACCAGGCGGTGCAGACTCTCGGCGGGATGGGGTACGCCTCGGAATACGACGTCGAGAGATATTGGAGAGAAGCCCGGCTCATGCGCCTTGCTCCGGTCAGCCAGGAGATGGTCCAGAACTACGTGGCCGAGCACGTTCTAGGGCTGCCGCGGAGCTATTGATGCCTGGCCCCGGCCGCCCCGAACCGGTCGGCCCGTCCGAACTGGCGCCTGGGCAGCGCGCCTCCGATCGCGAACGCCAAGCCGTCATCGACCACCTCAGGGCTGCGACCGGCGAGGGGCGTCTCTCGCTCGACGAGTTCACCGAACGGGTGGGGCTCGTCGTGCAGGCACGGACCTCCGGAGACCTCGTACCGGTGACGGCCGACCTGCCGGCCGTGGACCAGTCCACAGGCTCGGACGGCTCTGAAGTGGTCCCGCTCGGCGACCGATCCACCAGGACACGTCGCCGTCGCCTGGTCAGCGTCTTCGGGCGAGCACGGCACGCGGGTGTCTGGGAGGCTGAGCCGGCCATGACTGTCGTGGCCCTCTTCGGCCACAGCCACGTCGACCTCACCGCCTGCCGCCTACCGTCGGGCGTCGACTCGATCGAGCTCCGCACGATCGGCGTGTGCGCTGGGGTCGAGGTGGTCGTGCCGCCGGGAGCTGTGGTCGGAGCCACGGGGTTCTCCCTGTTCGGCGCGCGCCAGCTCCGCCACGACGGTCTCCTCGCGGAGGCGACGCCCTGCCTGCGGGTGCGCGTCAGCTCCTATGGCTTGTTCGGGGGGCTGTTGGTACGCAGCCCCCGCCGGGTTCCCTGAGTCGACGCAGGATGTCGGGCAACCGGCGGTACCGTGCCCAGCCGTGGAAGAGCCGTCAGTTGCCACCGACGACGCGGACCTGGTCGGCCGACTGCTCGGTCGTGCGCCGCAAGGGGCGTTCGTCGTCGTGGTCCGGCACGCCGATGGTCGACCTGTGGTGATCCGCAACGCCCCGTTCCTCGACGACGGCAGGCCCATGCCCACGCGGTATTGGCTCGTCGGTGATCAGGAGCGCGTCAGGGTCAGCCGGCTCGAGAGCGCCGGCGGGGTGGCCGAGGCCGAGCGGTGTGTCGGTCTCGATGCAGTTGCCGACGCGCACGACCGCTACGCCGCCGAGCGCGATGCTGCAATACCCGCCGCCCACACGGGTCCCCGTCCGAGTGGCGGTGTCGGCGGAACGCGGCGCGGCGTCAAATGCCTCCACGCTCACTACGCCTGGCACCTGGCCGGCGGCGACGACCCGGTCGGTCGGTGGGTTGCCGCACGACTCGGCGAGCTGACCGCCGACCCGCGCCCCGCAGAGCAGGGGTTCGGTCCTTTGGAGCACGCGTCCGAGCGGTTCGGTCGATCAGAGCGGGCGCCGGGCCATGACCTCGCCTGATCGTGTCGCCGCCATCGACTGCGGCACCAACTCGACGCGTCTCCTCGTCGCCGGCCGCACATCCGACGGCACCTTGCAGACGATCGAGCGGCTCCAGCGGATCACTCGACTCGGCCAGGACGTGGATCGCCTCGGTGCCCTGGCCCCGGAAGCTGTCGATCGTACGGTGACCGTGCTCCGTGAGTTCCGGGAGGTGATGGATCGCCATGGGGTCCAGACGGTGCGCATGACCGCAACCTCGGCGGCACGCGACGCGAGCAACCGGGAAGACTTCTTCGCCGCCGCTGAAAGGGCCGTGGGAACGAGACCTGAGCTCCTCACCGGGGCGGAGGAAGGCCGGCTGTCGTTCCTCGGCGCGACCTCTGACCTGAACCCTGCCGACGGCCCCTTCCTCGTGTTCGACCTCGGAGGTGGGTCGACCGAGTTCGGCTTCGGCACCAGAGAGCCCGAAACCGGGATCTCGATCGACGTCGGGTGCGTGCGGCTCACCGAGAAGTATCTCGAGCACGATCCACCCCAGCCCGAAGAGCTGGTGGCTGCCATCTCCGTCACCGAGGCCTACCTCGCCGACGTGCTGCTGGCCATCCCGGATGCGCTGTCAGCGCATTCCTTCGTGGGGATGGCCGGCACCGTGACCACGGTGGCGGCGGTGGAGATGGGCCTCGCAGAGTACGACCGTGATCGGATTCATCACTTCGTCCTCACACGGGAGGCCGCCGAGGACGTTTTCCGGACCCTCGCCACTGAACGCCGTGCGGACCGCATCCACAATCCGGGGCTGGAGGAGGCACGCGCTGACGTGATCGTCGGGGGCTGCTGTGCACTGGTGGCCATCATGCGCACGTTCGGTATCGACGAGTTGGTGGTGAGCGAGTCCGACATCCTCGACGGCCTCGCCCTCAGCCAGCTCGCTTGATCCGTCTCGCCGGCGCTCGTCGACTCCAGCGAAAATACCACCGGACGGATCTCCTAGTCTGCGGCGCATGCCATCGCGCAAGTGGGCCCGAGTGGCTGCTCGAAGGGGCCAGCGATGAACGAAGTCGTGTGGCGGCCGGACCCGCTGACTGTCGGGAGCTCCAACGTCGGCCGCTTCATGGCCGAGCACGGAATCGACTCGTTCGAACATCTCCAAAGGCTTTCCGTTGACGACCCCGCATGGTTCTGGGGGAAGGCGGCGACGTTCCTCGGGGTTCCGTTCGAGACACCGTGGACCGAAGTGCTCGACACGAGCAAGGGCATCCCGTGGGCGCAGTGGTTCGTGGGCGGCACAACCAACCTTGCGTCCGCCTGCATCGACAGATGGGTGGACGTCACCCCCGACGCCGAGGCTGTGCGGTGGGAGGGCGAGGACGGTGAGGTCCGCACGCTCACCTTCGAGCAGCTGCAGTCTCACGTCGACGCGCTGGCCCGGTTCCTGCGGCATCGCGGCATCGGTGCACGCGATGCCGTTGGCATCTTCCTTCCCATGCTGCCCGAGACGGTGATCGCCACCCTCGCAGTGGCCGAGCTCGGTGCCATCTTCCTGCCGCTCTTCTCTGGCTACGGTGCCGACGCGGTGGCCGTGCGGCTCAACGATGCCGGAGCCAAGGCACTCATCACTGCTGACGGTTTCCTACGTCGCGGCTCCTTCATACCGATGCAGGAAACCGCCCGGGCGGCGTCCGCGAACGTCCCGACCCTCGACACCATGATCGTCGTCCCGCGCATCGGGCGGCTGCCTGGGCGGCGGACGATCGTCATTGACGACGACCACCCGTATGCGGTGTTCCTGTGGCCCGATGTCGATGCCGAGAGCCTGACCACCGTGCAGGTCGAGAGCGAGCATCCCCTGTTCATCGCCTACACATCGGGCACGACTGGCAAGCCCAAGGGTTCGGTGCACGTCCACGGCGGTTTCACAGTGAAGGTCGCCGAGGAGGCTGCGTTCCAGTTCGACTGTCGACCCGGCGACCGCCTGTTCTGGTTCGCCGACTTCGGGTGGATCATGGGACCGTGGGAGATCGTCGGTGCGCTCGCAAACGGTGCGACGGTGTGCCTTTACGAGGGTGCTCCCGACCATCCTCGCGTCGATCGCTTGTGGTCCTACGTCGAGAGCCACGGCGTGACGATCCTTGGGATCAGCCCGACGCTCATCCGATCGCTGATGGCGCACGGGGATGCTCCCGTCACCGGACGCGACATGTCGAAGCTGCGCATCCTCGGTTCGACAGGTGAGCCCTGGAACGAGGCGCCGTGGCGCTGGTACTTCGAGGTGGTCGGTGGCGGCCGGTGTCCGGTGATCAACATCTCGGGCGGCACGGAGGTCGGCGCCTGCTTTCTGTCGCCTCACCCTGTGCAGGAGCTCACCGCGATGACCCTCGCCGGGCCGGCACTCGGCATGGCGGTTGACGTGTTCGACGACGATGGCCACCCGATTCGTGGCGAGGTCGGCGAGCTGGTGTGCACCAAACCGTGGCCCGGCATGACCCGCGGGTTGTGGAGGGACCCTGAGCGCTACCTCGCGACGTACTGGAGCCGCTGGCCCGACGTGTGGGTGCATGGTGATTGGGCGGTCGTCGAGGACGGGCAGTGGTACCTGCGAGGCCGCAGTGACGACACCATCAAGCTCGCCGGCAAGCGGCTGGGACCGGCTGAGGTCGAGTCGGCGCTCGTGTCACACCCGGCAGTGGCCGAGGCGGCAGCTGTCGGTGTACCCGATGAGCTCAAGGGCGAGGAGCTGTGGGTCTACGTCGTGCTGACTCCGCGCACCGAACCGTCTGACGAGTTGCGGACCCAGTTGGCCGACCTGGTGACCGATCATCTCGGCAAGGCGTTCCGGCCAAGCGTCGTCCGATTCACGTCTGCCCTACCGAAGACCCGCAGCGCCAAGGTGGTGCGTCGTGCCATCCGTGCCGCGGCGGCCGGGGCCGACCCGGGTGACCTTTCCTCGCTGGAGGACCCCGCGACCGTCGAGGCGGTGCGCAGTGCCTGCTGAACCGTCGCCTGCCCTGTTCGGGCGGCGGATCATGATGCGGCCGCTCGTCCTCTCGGATTTTGTGGCATGGCGAGATGTGCGTGAGGCGAGCGCCGCTTGGCTGACGCAATGGGAGCCTCAGCGTCTGCCCGGCCAACCCGATACGACCAAAGATCGC
>JBBSGQ010000109.1:0-9628 GCA_038253965.1 Acidimicrobiales bacterium
ACCCGTCGGAGCGCAGCGCAGCGATCGCCACCGACAGCGCATCGTTCGGGTCGTTCTTGTTCGACCGGCCCGTCGACAGCACCCTGACCCGCGATGCCAGGGTGGCCGGGACATCCACAACGGTCTCTCCGGCCGCCACCAGCTGTTGGGCCAGCAGGTAGCCGAGCCCGCCGGCGGACTCGATAGCCCACGTTCGCGTGTCGAACGGCTCAGCCCACGCCAAGAGCTGATCGGCCTGCGTGGCGCCGGACCGGACCTTCTTGCGAGCCAGTTCTCGCTCACCGCCGCTGATCGCAACAGCGGTGTGGGACGCCTTGTGCGGGTCGACGCCGATGATCACTGCCATGAAACCTCCGAGGTCTCGTCTCTGGGTGGAACCGCGGAGGGCACTCCTGCTTCGGGTTGGTCGTGCGCATTCCTCTTTCGAGCCACACCGCGGCGAGAATCCCCGCAGGACACACTTCGATAGAAAGCCAGGCCAACAACGTCAGCCGGCAGGCACTTCGAGAGCGAACCCGCAAGGACCTCTGAACGCTACGGATCAACGCAACGCCTGCCCGAAGTCTCAAGCAGGCACCTCGGGGGCACGCCCGGTCGTCCTCGGCGGGCTAATCACCCTCTGGCGAGGCCCGCCAGAAGAACTCGAGCTGGATGTTGTCCGGATCACGGAAGGTCAGCATCGCGTTCGGGCTGTAGTCGAGCTCCTTGACGCCGGAGTGCTCGACGCCGAGCTCGTTGAGATGGTGGGCCCACTCGTCCAGGTCTTCGCGTCCGCCGACGACGAACTCGAGATGATCGAGGCCTGTCCGGAACTCGCTGAACTGCTCGCCGGGATTCGCAGAGTGGCCAACCAGGCACACGACCAGCCCGCTCTGCGGCTCGACAAGGCAGACGTAGCGCATGCTCCCGTCGTCGGACGTGTAGTCGTACCGCTGTCGCATGCCCAGCAGTTCTGCGTACCAGGCGGCGCTACGTGCCGGATTCGGGACCGAGAGAGTGATCTCGAGACGGCCGGTGATCGCGGGCATGGTCAGGAGTCTCCCAGTGCCCGACGGTTCGATAACGCGTCCCCGACCGCCGGTTCAACAGCGCTCGCCACGACCGCCGCCGATTATGAGGCGGTCAGATCCTCTGCTACGGAAGCGGAAGCTGCGCTGGTTGGTTGTGCGAGCTCCCATCGGTTGCCATCGAGGTCGGAGAACTGGAATAAGCGGTTGTTCTCGGACGTGCGGACCACCCGGTCGACTCGCACGCCCGTCACCGCGAGCCGGCGTCGGCGACTCTCGAGGTTCGTCTCATGGGGTAGGAGAAAAGTCGCGTAGGTCGTGCTGTCAGCGACGTCGTTGCGTTCGGTGCCAGCAGGCAGTTGCCACAGGGTGAAGAAGATCCCGCCGACCTGGTAGGTCGCGATCGGGTGCTCCGGTCCGTCGGCTCCGACGTGGAGCGGCTCGACACCAAGGTGGTCGCGGTACCACTCGACCGAAGTGGCTACATCGCGAACGCGGAGGATCGTGACACCCATCGTCGCGTCATCGAAGATGCTGCCACCATCCATCGCACACCTCCGGGTCACCGCCAAGGCGGACTTCGGCTCTCGGGTTCGTGGCGCCGGCTCCGAGGTTGCGACCGGCTCCACCGACGACCATGCTGCCAGCGCTCCGCAGCCGCCGCGGTGCGTACCCTTCCGCCGTGCGCCACGCCATCTACCTGCCCCCGATCGGGTCCTTCGGCGACGTCCACTCACTTATCGATCTCGCCGTCGCCGCCGAAGACTGCGGCTGGGATGGGTTCTTCCTGTGGGATCACATCCAGTACGAGGCGCCTGTCCCACTGGCCGATGCGTGGGTGGCGCTCAGCGCCATCGCCGCCTCGACCTCGGCGATCCGGCTCGGTCCGCTGGTCACTCCGCTCGCGCGACGTCGCCCGTGGAAGGTCGCCCGCGAAGCCACCACCCTCGACCATCTCAGCCGTGGCCGCCTGATCCTCGGCGTCGGACTCGGGATCGACTTCTGGAGGGAGTTCACCTCCTTCTCCGGCGAGGTCAGCACCGACGCTGAGCGGGCGGCACTGGTCGACGACGGGATCGAGATCATCACGAGGCTCTGGGCGGGCACCGCCACGACCTACCGAGGTGACCAACTCTCGGTCGACGGAGCCCACTTCCTCCCGCGCCCGCTCCAGCGGCCCAGGATCCCGATCTGGTCGGCGGTGCTGTGGCCCCCGGCGCGACCGGGCCCGATCAGGCGGGCGGCACGATGCGACGGCGTGATGCCGTTCACCGGCGCTCCGATGGCGGTCGCTCAGGCGGCCGAGGTCCGAGACGCGGTTGCGACGGAGCGGCCGAACGCGGACCCGTTCGACCTTTGCGTGTGGGGAGCCGCTGACCAGGCCGCCGCCTACGAGGCCGCAGGCGTGACCTGGCTCGTCCAGAGCGCCGGCCCCGAGGACTCTCTTGCCTGGCTACGTCGAACGGTCGAGGCGGGTCCTCCACCGACCTGACGATCCGACTGCAGCCCTGCCCCCTGCCGGGTCGATGGCCTTCGGTGTGCGGCCGCTGGCCGCCAATCGAGCTTGTACGGCAGACGCCGCGAGACTGGGCGTGTGGTCAGGCAGATGGAGGACGACGACTTCGCCTGGGCTGCGACCCTGATCCAGCGGCGACGTGAGCGGTATGCGGCGTACTCACCCGTCTTCTGGCGTCCCGCCGTCGGGGTCGTCGAAGCCCACGCCCACTTCCTGCGAGCAGCAGCGGCACGCAAGAGTGCTGTCGCGCTCCGCACCGACGGCGGCTTCGCGCATTCTTACCCGCACGAGGGGCGATGTTTCCTCGACGACTTCGCCGTCGAGGCCGACGACCTCTGGCGCACCGAAGGGCGGAAGCTGCTGCTGGGGGCCTGGGCCGCCGCCCGTTCGACCGACCAGCCCACGCTGCGAGTCGTGACCGCTCGGAGGGGACCTGCTCAAGCGCCACATGCTCGTGGGCCTCGGGCTGGTCGTCGCGGCGCGATGGTGTGAAGGAGCTGGACCCCACGGGCAGTGCATCGGCCTGGGGCCCGGTCTCGCTCGGTCAGGTCGACGCGCTCGTCATGCACGCGCCGCCTGTGTACGACCCGGGTGGCCCGCTGTGCCTGCTGGGCGACGCCGACCTCGCGGTCCGGGCTGCGGATGCCGCGGCTCGCCTCGGAGCGGTCCTGGCCATCGTGCAAAGGGACCGCGCTCCGTCCGAGGTACCTGATGCCGAACCGGAGCTCGAAGCCGCCGGGTTCCACAACCCGTCGAGTTCTACGACGGCACCCCGCATGACCGCGGAGATCGGCAGCCGTCACTTGCCCTGACCGCCGGGTAGACGGCCTGCCCCGCCGGGGCCGTGGCAGGATCACCAGGTGGCTGTCGAGCGCTGTGACGAGTGCGGCTTCGACGGTGCCGAGTGGACTGACAGCCGGGCGCTCGACGCGATTGCCGAGCTGCCAGGGCGATGGAAGACCGCTCTCTCCAACATCGATCCCGTCGACGCACAGCGCCGGCCCATTCCCGGCATGTGGTCGATCCTTGAGTACGCGGATCACGTTCGCGAGGTCCTGTTCGGCATGCGCTTCGTGCTGGACAGCGCCGTCGCGCAACCTGGAGTCGACCTCGGCGAAACTCCCGAGCCGAGGTTCGAGCAGACCCCTCGGGACGTGGACCACGGCGCGGCGCTCGAGGGCATCGCGCGAGAGGCCGAATCCCTGCTGCATCGGCTCCGCAAGCTCTCGCACCATGAGTGGGAAAGAAGGGCCATTATCGGCGACGACGAAGTCGACGGACATTGGATTTGCCGGCATGCCGTGCACGACGCCAGGCACCACCTCATGGACGTCGAACGACTGCGCGTCGCGCCGGGCGGAGATCGCTCCTGCGTCCCCGAACGCCTGGGAGTGGGCGCCGACGGCGTCGATGACGGCATGATGGGCAGACCTTGAGCGAGAGGACTCCGGAGATGGCCGTGAAGCCGATTCCCGACAACTATCCGAGGGTCAGCGCCTACCTGATCGTGGAAGGCGCGAACGATGCGATCGAGTTTTACAAGAAGGTGTTGGGTGCTGAGGAACGGATGCGCATGGGCGGCCCGGACGGCAGGGTGGGACACGCCGAGCTGCGGTTTGGGGACTCGCTCGTGATGCTGGCCGACGCCTACCCGGAGATGGACATCCGCGACCCGAAGACGATCGGCGGTTACACCCGTATCGATGACGATCTACGTCGAGGACGTGGACAGGACCTTCACCGACGCGCGGCGAATCTGAGGACCTCGGACACGGCGTGGCCCTGTTGGTTGCGGTAGTTGATGACGAGCGTGTCCACCGGCAACCGGACGTCCTCCACGCTGAACTTGAGATCCAGCTGCTGCTGCAGTCCAGAGCCCCACTACGAGCGCAGCGCCTCTTTGCCCCGCACCTCGCCCGCAGGGTCCTGAAATCGATGAGCGACGTACGGCGACTGGAACACGACGTCATCGGCATAGTGGGCGAGGATCCGCTCGATATCGTGGGAGTTCCACGCCGCCTGCCACTCCTCGGCGAATCTCTCGGCGAACTCGGCGTCCATTCGGCTCAGCCTATGGACGGAACCGGCACCGCACCATGCGTCAGGCATTGCATGGCATGCCGCCATCGCCATCGCCATCGCCATCGCCACCGCGACCGGCGTCACCGACCGCCGGCTGATGGATCATGGAGTTCATGTCAGACCGTCTCGCACTTGGCCGGCTTCCTCGACTGCTGCGGCGCCCAGGAGCGCGGCCGTTCGTTCGGCAGTTCTCGAAGCTGTTCACCCGACTGGAGCGCCGGCTGGCAGGCAGCGGACGACCGACCATCGGTGGCTGGGTCGCCGGAGGAGCACCGGTCCTCGTGCTGACGACGACCGGGCGTCGCTCGGGCAAGCGCCATGCGACACCGCTGCTGTTCCACCGAGAGGTCGACGGCTCGCTCCTTGTCATCGCCGCCAACGGCGCCGCCGACTGGAACCCGGACTGGTTCCACAACCTTGTCGCCGATCCTCGCGTCGACGTGGACGTCGACGGCGCGAACTGTTCGGCGCGAGCCACGGTGCTCGAAGGCGGCGATCGGGAAGCAGCGTGGCCAGCGGCTCTGCAGGCGTTCCCCGGCCTGGAGGCGGCACAGCGCGAAGCGAGGCGCGGCATCCCGTTGGTCCGCGTCACGATCGACTGAACGAAGCTGGTCGCCCGCAGCACGCGACGCGCCCTACCGCCGGGGCCGCCGTGAGTCACTCGAGCGGGTAGAGGTGGATCAGTCCCGCGTCCGTCGGCCGGAACTCGCATGCGTCGAAGTAGAAGGGCGCGAGGTCCGGCTCGAAGTCGACGTGGAGCCACTCGCATCCCGCAGCCCTCGCGTGATGAGCAGCTCGCCGCACGACTTCGGTGCCGACGCCTCGGCGCTGCCAGTTGCCGCGGGTCTTGGTGTCGATCAGGAACGCGTGGTCCCCACCGTCCCACGCCACGTTGACGAACCCAACGAGCATCCCGTCATGGTCGCGGGCCGTGACCCAGCCGAGACTGTGCGGACGGATCCGGTCCCACCAGCCAGCTGTCGGTCGGCCACCGTGGGACTCGACGAGCGCGACCACCTCGTCATCGCTGATCGGACCGCGCCAGGAGTAGTCCATCTCGTTGCTCATCGTGTCGAGCCTCCCACCTCATCGAGTCCTCCGACGGCCACCGAATGCCGGCTATGCAGCGGGTTGGGCCAGGCTGTCGTTGATGGAGTTCGTTCTCGTGCACAGTCCGCTTGTCGGCCTGAGGACGTGGCGGTGGGTTGCGGAGGCGTTGGCGGCGGCGGGCCATCGGGTCGTGGTGCCGGATCTGCGCGCTGCAGCTCTCACCGGGCGGCCCCAGGAGTTGATCGTCGCGGCCGCGTCCGCGGTCCCGTCGGCGTGGTCAAGGCCTGTCCTGGTAGGTCACAGTGGTGCTGGGTTCTTTCTGCCGTCGATCGGTGAGGCCGTCGACGCAGCGCTGCTCGTGTTCGTCGATGCCGGGCTGCCTCCTCGGGAAGGTCCCGCAACCGTCGGCGGGGACTTCCTCGACCGGCTTCGATCGCTGTCTGTCGACGGTGCCCTGCCGAGATGGTCGACGTGGTGGGGCGACACGCTGATGAGCACGCTCGTTCCCGACGACCTCCGCCGAGCCGACGTCGAGGCAGAGATGCCCGAGGTGCCCCTCGCCTTCTATGAGTCTGCCGTGGATCTACCGGGCGGATGGGAGGCAGGCCGGGGCGCGTACGTGCTGCTGAGTGAGGCATACCGCGACGACGCCGTCCGAGCACAATCGCTTGGTTGGCCCTTGATGGAGCGTTTGGGCGGCCATCTCGACATCGTCAACGATCCCGACGAGATCGCGCGAACTGTCATCGAACTGACGGGTTGACGGACTCGACCGAGCACCTCCACCGTCAGCCGGTGGCTCGGCCGCTACTCAGGGAGTCGCGACGTCGAGGATGTCGCAGACCTGGGTGATCGCTGGGGCGCGCACCATGTAGCGCTCGACGCCGAGGCTGGTCCGGTGCTCGTGGATCTTCTCCCTGATCTCCTCGACGGTCCCGATCCACACGAACGGTGCGTTGAGCAGGTCGTCGATGGAGGCACCAGGCACGTGCGCGGTCAGTCTGGCTGCAGCGGCTGGGGCGTCGTGGGTGACCTCGACGTGTTGGACCAGCGCTTCGATCTGCGGACGACGGCACGACGCCTCGGCGGCCGAACGGACGGTCTCGACGACGCGGCCGAGACCGGACGGGCTCCAGTCGACCTCGTGACGGTGACCATCAGCCAAGGTGCGGCCAAGACCGGTCACGCCGACGACGTCAGCGTGCTGGGCCGCGAAGCTCAGCACCCGGGTGCCGTTGCCACCCACCATGACCGGCACCCGATCCCGCACGGGTCGCGGGTCGGCGAGGACCGCGTCGACCAGCGTGAAGTGGGTCCCTCTGCGCGACACGGACTCACCGCGCAGCAACGCCTGGGTGGCGTCGACGAGCTCCACCATCCGGTCGACCCGTGCACCCGGCGACGGATACGGGCGGCCCGAGGAGGTCCACTCCTGGGGTGTGTGTCCCGCTCCCACCCCGAGCACCGCCCGTCCGCCGGACACCACATCCAAGGTCGCGACCTCACTCGCGAGAGCGACCGGATCCCACACCCCGGCGTTGAGGACGCAGGTCCCGAGCTGGATCCGTTCCGTGACCGCCGCGGCCGCGGCGAGCGCGACGAACGGGGCGGGACCGGATCCCGGATGGTCACCCACGTACAGGCCATCGAACCCCGCGCGCTCGACCTGAGCCGCCAAGGCCAGCCACGACGCCCGATCCTTCGGGCTCGCCTGAACCGACATACGCACCGACACGGCGCCATTCCACCACTCCGCCGGAACATCCCATACCGTTGCTCCCTAGCAGGCGACGTCAACCATCATGTTTGCCGTGCCAGATCCGATCTTCGCTGACCCGCGGTTGGCCACGCTGTACGACTTCGTGGATGACGACAGGAGCGACCTCGACGTCTATGCCGCGATCGTTGACGAGCTGAGAGCGTCGTCGGTGCTCGACATCGGGTGCGGCACCGGCACCCTTGCCTGCAGGCTCGCACAACTCGGGGTGGAGATCGTTGGGCTCGATCCTGCGGCGGCGTCGCTCGACGTCGCTCGACGCAAGCACGGCGCCGATCACGTGCGCTGGATCCACGGCGACGCGTCCAGTGCCCCCGCACTCGAGCTTGATCTCGCCGTGATGACGGGCAACGTGGCCCAGGTATTCGTCACCGACGCCGAATGGTCTCAGGTGCTCGAGGCGGTCGGCGGCGCTGTGCGAGAGGGAGGTTGGCTGGTCTTCGAGACGCGGGACCCCGCACGGCGAGCGTGGGAACGGTGGACCAAGGGCCACACCTACCGTGAGATCGAGGTCCCGGGCGTGGGGCGAGTCGAGACCTGGACACAGCTCATCGAGGTGCACGAGTCACTCGTCTCCTTCCGCCACACTTTTCGCTTCGCAAGGGACGACGCCGAATTCGTCTCGGACTCCACGCTTCGGTTCCGAAGTCGCGACGAGATCGCCGAGAGCCTCGATGCTACGGGGTTCCACCTCCGCACGGTCCGAGATGCTCCCGACCGGCCCGGATTGGAGTTCGTCTTCTTCGCTCAGCGCGACGCGTCGAACCTCAGCTGAGGGCGCGCTCTACCGCCGAGCCCTCTGTCAATGCGACTCGATGCATCCCCTACGCCGGGATCCGGCGAATCCCTTCTCGTGTCGAGGAGAATCGGCGCGTGGGCTCGCTCCTCGTCGTCACCGGCCCGCCCGGTGCAGGGAAGTCGTCAGTTGCTGGGGTCCTCGCTGACGCCGCGCACCGCAGCGCCCTGATCGAGGGCGATGCCTTTTTCGGCTTTCTCGCAAGTGGCGCCATCGAGCCATGGCTTCCAGGATCGAACGACCAGAACACGGTCGTCACCAGGGCCGCAGCATCCGCCGCGGGTGCGTTCGCCATGGGCGGATACATGACGGTGTACGACGGAGTCGTCGGACCCTGGTTCCTCCCCAGCTTCGGTGCAGCAACGGGCCTCGACCGCCTCGACTACGCGATCCTCCTTCCGTCCGTCGAGGTCTGCGTTCAGCGCGTGGCAACACGACGGGACCATGGCTTCAACGATGAGCCAGCGACCAGGAAGATGCACGCCGAGTTCGTTCGTGCACGCGTTGACGATCGCCATGTGCTGCGCTCTCCGCTGGGCGATGCAACTGCCGTCGCCGAGCTCATCGAGTCGGCTCGCGAGGCCCGTGAACTGACGCACGCGATTCGCTGAGCACCTGCCCGAACGCCGGGACGAGGGCGCTCAGCGGGGCCATGCCGCCAGTAGAGCCTCGGAGATCTCGTCCCGACGCTCCGGCGCGAGCGGCTGCCCGTCCTTCAGGTAGCCGAACACGTCGGGACCTCGCCGGTCGTCGGTCTGGTCGGGCATCCGCGGAGCAACGTGCACATGAATGTGGGCGAATCCGTCTGCCTCAGCGAACAGCATCACGTACGTCTTCAGGCATTCAGTGACCGACTTGAGAGCAACCGACGCGTTCCGCAGGAGCTCCCCGAGTGCGATCGCCTCGTTGGCCGTGAGCTCGTCGAGCGAATCGACGTGCCGGAGCGGGGCCAGGATGAGCCAGCCCTCAAGGCTCGAGTTGAAGTCGTGAGCCACTCGCCAGCCGGCCTCCCGGACGAAGCGCTCCCTGAAGGGGGCGTCCGGACCGGACTGCTCGCAGGCATAGCAATCGCTCGACATCAAGCGAGTCTGGCCGACCGCGGGGGAAGACAACTTCGAACGCCACACAGACGAGCGGTCCCAGATCGCCGGATTTACGCTCGAGTCGGGTCGTCAGGCCGCCCGGCCGGCGCGTATGCCCTGGTCGCGGGGTCCGCACCGTCGGTAACGATCGCGGGGTAGCGCCTCATCACCGCTCCTCCCCACCCACGGTCGCGCGGTGGGGTCGGGGTGCGTTCGACCGAAACTCGGGGATGCCTTCGCAGCGTCGTCGGTTGGCGTCGATTGCTGCCAGCGAATCGGTGAGCAATCGTGTGCGAGTGGATTTCCGGCCGCTGCGGT
>JBBSGQ010000110.1:0-9625 GCA_038253965.1 Acidimicrobiales bacterium
AGTGAAAACCGCCACAAGGAATACCAGAGGCGCCCCAGGCAGTCGCCCCCTGGGGTGCCCTCCAAGGACCCTCGAAGGACGCTCCTATCACCAGCACCGAAGGCCGTCCGACTGATGTCGGACACCCACTCCGAACGGCGCGTTACGCGCGCTCGCACTGGATATCTCCGGCAATGCCGGTGGTCTGCCGCGATGATGCCGACGTGGAGGAGGTCGAGGTCGTCGTCGCCCATCAGGATCGAGCGACCCTGCGCGTCGGCGACGTGTTCCTCAAGATCGACGCTGATCAGACGCGCGCCGACGTCGAGGTCGAGGCAATGGCGATGGCACCGGTCCCGACCCCGGAGATCCTGTGGCGGAGACCACCCGTGCTCGCGCTTGCCGCCTTCCTGGGTCGGGCACTTGGTCGCCTCCAGGAGCCATCGACCGCCTCGCCCGCCGCGTGGGCCGCAGCGGGTGCCGCCATCCGGACACTGCACGACGCGCCGCTGCCGCCATGGCCCGGTCGCAGCGTCGACGATCTCGCATCCCGGCTGGCCGGCGAGTGCGAGTGGCTCGTCGCCAACAACGTCCTTCCCGCCGACGTGGTCACGCGCAACCGCCGGCTCGCCGAGGCTGCCCTCCGGCCGTGGACACCGGTGTTCATCCACGGCGACCTGCAGATCTCCCACGTCTTCATCGACGGTGACGAGGTCACCGGCATCATCGACTGGTCCGAGGCGTCGCAGGGCGACCCGCTGTTCGACCTCGCCACCCTCACGCTCGCACACGAGGAACACCTAGGCGACGTCATCGCCGGCTACGGCACCGACGTCGACCGAGACCTGGTCCGCGCATGGTGGTCGTTGCGATGCCTGCTCGTAGTCCGCTGGCTGGTCGAGGCCGGCTACGGCTCGCCCGAGGAGTACCCCGAGATTGCCGTGCTGAGATCACAGCCGTGACGCGCGCGACCCCAAGCCACGTCGAACGCGCGCACCGAACAACGATGCCGATGCAGCACGACCCACGCCGAACGGCGCGTCGCGTGCGGTGGCGCGCCGTGGTCAGCGGATGGGTCGGCCGCGCCTGGTGAGTCTGTATGGGTGACGCCTCGACGGTGACGAACGGACGAAGGCCTGCCTGCCTTGTCGCTGCGGACGCGAGACTGCGGCTGGTGGGTCTCGACGACGATATTCGAGCAATGCTCGTCACCCGTGGCGGGTCGTGGGGCCTGTACGCGCGGCATCTTCAGACCGGTGAGACGGTGTCGATCCGCGCCGATGAAGTGATGCCAGCGCAAAGCTCGCTGAAGGTCGCCGTCCTTTTCTCGTACACGAAGCGCATCCGACTCGGGACCGACCAGCCCGATCGCCGCGTCACGCTTCTCAGCGAAGACCACGAGCTGGGAAGCGGCATCCTCCGCCACCTAGCGCCGGGCTTGTCACCCACGCTGACCGATCTGGCATGGATGATGATCGTGCTGTCGGACAACATCGCGACGAGAGCGCTGATTCGCGAGCTCGGCGGACGTGAAGTCATCAACGCCGAAATGGACGCACTCGGCTTGCCGACGCTCCGACTGCACGACTCGGTGCAGCAAGGCGCGTCGTTCTTTACGGCGACGCCACGTGAGCTCGCTGAGGTCTACACGCACCTCGACGACCACGCGCGCGAGATCCTGTATCGCGTCGAGAGAGTCGACTTCCTACCTCGGCATCTCCCTCACCTCCCGGTGGCGATGGACCACGGCGTGACCGCGCCGGTGCGTGTCTACGGCAAGGGCGGCTGGGGGGCACGTGAGTGCGTCGATGCCGGACTGTTCGAAGTCGACAGCGCGTCATGGATCATCGGCGCCATGGCCAAAGAGCTTCCTGGCCGATGGCAGCACACCGACAGCGAGGGGCCCCGCACGCTCGCCGACATCGGAGCAGCGATCTACGCCGCGTGGAGCCGGTGACCCGGTCGAAGCAGGCACACGTGACGTATCGCGGCCGATGACGGCCCCGGCCCTGCCAACCGCACAGAACACGCGCTCAAGAAGCCCACGACCACCGGAGCCACCGACGCCCCTATCGGCGCGTGAGTTCGCCACGCACCCGGCGATCGGGTCTGCGGAAATCTCCAAGAACGCGATCTCGGCGTGGACGCGGGGGCCGCCGGGTCGCGCTCTGGATCTACTGGAACAGAGCGAGGGTTTCGTCGACGCGGGCGAGACGGTCGAAGCCCCATGTCGTGACTCCAGGACGGTCGACTTCTTCGACGACCCGGGCGGCGAGGTCCCCCAGGGCTCGCCGAAGCAGCCCGAACTCGAGGTGTGCCAGGTCGAGGTCAACATCGTCGATGCCGTACGCGTCGAGGAAACGGCGCGGCCGTGTGTGGTCGGTAACCGTCCACAGGTCGTGCTCGCGTGGACCGAGCCGAGCCCAGTCCCAATCGAGAGCGGCCACGACACGACCGCGGTCGCCAATCAGCACATTGGCTCCATTGAGGTCATCGTGGCTGAGTACGAGGGGCACCGTGGTCGCGCCCGCGCGCGCCAGCACCTCCTCGTACCGGTCTAGCCACGCCCCTAGCTCGTCTGCTCGACCGGCGACCCACGGGTGTGCGAGTCGAGGGCGCAGGTCGACGAGCGGCTCGTCGCTGAGCGGGGGTGCTGACAAGGGAAGTCCCTCGGTCCGAAGGTCGTGGACGCGGCGCAGCAGGTGAGCGACCTCGACGCAGTCGTCGTCAGTGGCATGCCGGCCGTGGATGTATGGAAACACGGCGTACGGCCGGCCGTCGTCGGTCCGCACGATTTCGGATCGCAGCGGTCGCGGTACGGGGAGCCCGACGTCGGCCAGAGCGCTCAGCAGTGGGAGGTCGACTGGGTGGTCGTGGTCATGCCAGATCTTGATGAACCAGCGTTCGTCGACGATCCAGCACTCGCTCTCAAAGCCCACCGGCCACGGCTCGAATGAACTGGCATCCAAGTCGAAATCGCGACGTAACTCGCTCGATGGCGGACTGGATTGAGCGCCCATGGCGGAATCGGACGCTACCGAGGATCGGCGGCACGGCCGGTGGAGTTCAGACACTTCCCCGCTGATCTAACCCTGGAGCGCCGTTGGACGGATACCGAACGCGCGCGCAATAACTCAGACGGCTGGCGCGAGAGCAGCATGCATATCGGCGCTTACGCGGAGGGGCGGGAGCGGCGGCTCTAGATCGGCGCCGCGCCTGCCGTCGATCTGGGCGGTGGACATGACGGGCCTACTGGAGCGGCTTGTAGGCGAGGTCGTCTCGTCGGACGGAGTCCGTGATGGTCTCGGCGAGAGAGCCGATGGTGTGTCCAGCCTCGTGAATCACATGGCGGTCGGGCATTGCCGCGGCGACGAACTGTGCGTGCATCCTCCGGGTGGCGGCCTCGTCGCTGAACCCATGGTCGGCTCGTGTCCGCACCCGTTCCATGCAGGTCTCCACGGGTGGCAGGAGGATGACGTAGTCGAGGCGTTCGACTCCTGTGGCCTGGGTGAAGGTGGGCAGGAACCATGGTCCGAGGACCCCGTCGTAGATCGTGCTGTACCCGCCGTCGACGAAGCGCCCGGCTGCGGACGCGGCGGCCTTGGAGACGATCTCGTTCTGCTCGTTCGACTCTGGCAGCCATGGCGGGATGGCTCCGTTGGCCAGGAACCCGAAGAACGCGTCTCCCTCGACGAGGACGCTTGGTCGGTGGTGTCAGCGATCACTCGGGCCACAGATGACTTGCCGGCACCGGGTGGTCCGGTGACGACGAGGAACGTCCCGGTCACGCTGGTCTCGGTGTCTTGGTGGCGATCCAGAGCCACGTCTCATAAGGAACGGTCATGTCCCGGTTGGAGAACCGTTCCGTGAGGGAGTGTCGCAGATCGTCGAGCAGTCGGCTTCGGGCAGGCTCTGCGAGGGCGGCGATGTAACTGTGGCTGGCCTGGTCGGTCATCCAGTCATCGACGGCGATCGTCCGCGTCCACGGGATCGTGATGCGCTCACCCAGCTCGAAGTGCCCGGAGTCGCCGACGGTTCCTCCCCAGTCGTGGTCGCGTTGGCCTCGGTGGGCCCCGGGGCAGGACCGTTCGATGGTCAACCAGTAGGTGTCGAACCACTGCTCACCGTCGGCGCGGGCGTGGGACCACCACCCCGCCCAGCGCCCACCGTCGACGAGGATCCGGTGCACCTCGGGCACCCGAGTGGAGGGGTCCAGCCAGTGCCAGGCCTGCGCGAAACAAACCAGATCGGCGACACCGCCACGCACCGGGAGTGCCGCCCCGTCGGCAACCACGGCTCGAAGACCAGCGGTCCTCGCGACGGCACGGCCCAGCACTCCCGGACCGGGATCGACGGCGACCACCGACGCGCCACGAGCCAACAACTGCCTCGTAGCGATCCCGGTGCCGGCACCGACGTCGAGCACGCGCAGCCCATCGAGCCGACCCAGCCAGTCATAGACACCGGGCGGATAGGACGGGCGCGCCGCGTCGTACTCGTCTGCCACCGCTTCGAAGGACGCCACGGGGTGATCTTGGCCTACCCGGCCGTCCGCCGGCCGGGACTTTGGTGTCAGCGCCGTCTTATGACGAGGACCCGTGAGTCGACCTTCGGGGCGGGTCGAAACTCGTGCCGGGAGATCGGCCACCCGCCGCTCACGTGGAAGGTCTGGAACCAGCGTTGTGCGCCGGGGGCGTTCGGGCCGGTCCACCGCTGCACGGCCCAGTCGGGCAGCACTAGGTGTGCCGTGACGAGTCGGCTACCGGGGTGGAGCAGTCGGCGCAGGAGCGCGGTGGTGATGCCAAAGGGCGGGTTGGCCACGACGTGGAACGGTCGGCGCGGAAGTCGCAGGTCCGCCGCGTCCGCGCGAGCGACGATGACCCGCCCCGCGAAGCGACCCTCAAGGCGCGCAGCACGGCCCGGGTGGAGCTCGACCGCGATCACTCGGGCACCCGCGTCGAGCAGGGGACCGGTGATGGCACCGAGCCCGGCCCCAATGTCGAGGACGAGCGCTCCGGTGGGGAGCCGGGCGTCAGCGACGAGGCGTTGCGCGGTCCTGGCGGTGAGCTGGTTGAAGCCCCAGTGCCGTGGCGTGGCCACGGCAACGGACCGTCATGAAGAAGCAGGTCATGCGCCCAGCCGAGCGCGCAAGGCAGGTCAGCGCCAGCGCGTTTCGGGCCGCCCTGATCAGGCCGGTCACTCTGGAGGGTCCGGGTCGCTCGGTCGTTCATCTCACGTGTCTTCGCCACCCCTCATCGGCGATGCTCTCGCGGTGACTGATGAAATCTCTTTCGAGTGGCGGCGGCCAGCGACCGACGACGAGATCGTCGACCTCGTCGCGTCCCACGGCGGCAGCTCGACGGCGGGATGGAGGGACCAGATCCGGCCCTACAGCCTCGGCTGGGTGACGGCGCGCACCGGCGACGGGACCCTCGTCGGGTTCGTCAACGTGGCGTGGGATGGCGGCGACCATGCCTTCCTGCTCGACACCAAGACTCGCCCGAGCCGTCAGCACACCGGGATCGGCACCGAGCTCGTCGAAGTCGCTGTCAGCCACGCCAGGGCCGCAGGGTGCGAATGGCTGCACGTCGACTACCAACCCGAGCTCGCCGCCTTCTACCTCGACGCTTGCGGCTTTGAATCAACCGAGGCCGGGCTGATCGACCTTCGAGCGGTGTAGAAGACTGGTCTCGTGCCGGGTCGTCTTCGTGTGGGCCGCGATAGGTCGAGGGGCTGCGTCGATTCCTGACCGCGCGGCTCACGGGTTGGTGGTGCGTGAGCTCAACACGTGGATTCGCCTCGAGTTCCTAGGTGTGACCGCGCGAACCGGGGTTGCCGACGCGTTGCACGAGCCAAGGTCGCTCGGTGAGATCGCAGAGAGGACCCGCATCTCTGACGTTGACCTCCTCAGGGCGCTGCTCGACTTGGGCGTGGCACTCCGGGAGGTCCGCGAGCGCCGCGGTCGGTACAGCATCCGTGGCCGTCGACTTCGCGCGATCGCCGGTCGCTCGCCGGACCTTCGGGGCATGGTCGAGGAGCTGATCGTCTACGACAACCCCATCTACACAGCGCTGGATTCCCACCTTCGAGGCGACCAACCCCGCCCCTACGACGCGAACAATGGAGCGGTCATCGCTGTTGCTTCCCGACTGGCCGAGCCACTCCTCGGTCCGACACTTCGAACACTTGCCGCGGAGCTGCATCCCCGAACGGTGCTCGACATCGGCTGCGGAAGCGGCGTCTATCTCCGCCACTTTCTCGACACCGCCCGCGATGCCTCCGGGGTTGGGATCGACCTCGACGCAGAAGCCGTAGCCCAGGCCGAGGGGCAACCTCGTCGCCGTGCGGCTCGAGGGCCGCTGCCGAGTCGAGCAGGGCAACATCGAGGTCCGCGCCCATGCGCTCGGAGAGTTCGATCTCGTGCTCCTCAACAACATCTACTACTGGGCTCCCACCGTACGAGGCGAGATCCTAAAGACGCTCAGACAATGCGTCGAACCTTCGGGCACCCTGGTCGTCGCAACGGCACTGCCCGACGGACAAGCGTTCAGCCGACACCTCGACATGGTCCTGCGCGTCACCCAGAGCAGCCATCGCCTCCCCACACGCGACGAGCTCCGTGACGACCTACGACACGCCGGGTTCGACGAGGTCACCGTGACCGAACTGATTCCCAGAAGTGGCCTCGCAGTCGCCACCGCGCGTGAGCCACCCGCACCGAACGCACGCACGCGAACACGAGGTATGAGCCAACCGGCCCCCGCCCCGAACGGCGCGTAGGCGAGCGTCGAGCTGCCACCTAATGGCGCGCGGCTCCAAGGTCGTCGCTCCGCGTCACCTAACGCGGATGTTCGGGTGATCGACGACGTCAGGCCGCCTGCGCAGGTACGTTCTCCCTGCTCACAGGCTCGCACCGTGGGTAACGTTCTCGGGGTAGTCCCTCGTCACCGCTCCTCCCCACCCACGGTCGCCCGTGGCGCCAGCGATGCCCTTCAACGGCAGTGATGCCGCCCGGCACCAGACGTCAGATGTCACCTCCCGCGCGGCAGTCCCGACCGCTTTCCTTGGTCACTGGAGGTGGGCCCACCGTCGTGCGTTGCCGGGGAGCGTGATCGATCCGGGTCGTCTCGATCTATCGCTCAGATGGCGTGCGGTGACGGTGATGGCGGCGGCACAGAACAGTGCCGAGAGCCCGCCGAGTGCGAACGGGACTCGGGGTGAGGAGATCTGGATGATCCAGCCCATGAGGACCGCGCCGATGGGGGTACTGCCGTACAACGCCATCTGGTGCAGGGCCATGACCCGTCCTTGCATGGCCGGGTCGGTGGCCTGCTGCAGGACGACGGTGTTCACCGACTGGAATGACGCGGACGCGAATCCCAGGGGAATGCTCATCGCGACGAAGGTCCAGAAGCTGGGTGTGACGGCGAGGGCGAGGCATATCGCGGCGAAGCCCGTCAGTGCGATGGCCAGGGTTCGGCGTGGGTCGGGAGTCACGCCTGCGATGTAGACGCCGCCGAGGATCGAGCCGATGGCACTGACGCTCATGGCGGTCCCGACGGCACCCGCGCCGAGATGGAACCCGAAGTGGACCATCGACGGAAACGTGGTGGGAAAGTTCAACGCAACGTGCCGACGACCGTCATGACCAACAGCGGTCGGCTGACATCGCTGTGGGTGCGCACGTAGGCAAGCCCCTCGCGCAGCTTGCCCTTCGTTCGTCCGGCGAGTGGACGGTCAACGAGGTCGGCGGTTCGGAGGGTGGCGATGGCGGCGACGACGATCAAGTAGGTGCTGGCGTTCACGACGAAGCAGGTCTCGATACCGACGGTGGCGATCAGTGCGCCGGCCAGTGCCGGACCGATGAGGCGCGAGACCGAGTTGATGGTGCTGTTGACTGCGACCGCGCCCGGTAACAGGTCGGGTCCTACCAGCTGGTAAAGGATCGCCTGCATGCTGGGTCGCTCGATGGCGAGGACGATTCCAAGCATTCCGGTGAGCGCGTAGATCCACCAGATGTTGACGATGTTGGTGGCGACGACGATCCCGAGTGACAGCGCCAACAGGCCCGAGAGGGCGGAGGTGGCGAGCAGGAGGCGCCGGTTGTCGACCTTGTCGGCGAGAACGCCGGCCGGCGCGCCGAGCAGCAGCATCGGCAGGAACTGCAGGGCCATGGCGATGCCCAGCTGGTCGCTGCGGTCGGTGATCTCGAGCACGAGCCAGATGACGGCCAGGGACTGAGTCCAGGATCCGACGCTCGAGATGGTCTGACCGATGAAGTAGCGGGTGAAGTCCGGTTGTGGAAGGCGGCGAAGCGCTGCGGGGTGCGCACGAGATCCTCGTGGAGCGCAGGGCGCTTCTCGGAGTTCCTGTGTGTGGTCTTCATGCCGAGAGCCGGAACGGTGGGTAGGTGTCGGTGGCCAGGGCGAAGGCGTAGCCGACCACCCGGTTGTGCCAGCGCATGACGCCGACGGTGAAGTCGAACAGCCGTCGCGGGTGGTGACCGGTGGCGACGATGGCAACCCACGATGCGATCGTGGCGAACACGACCCCCACATCGAGTACGAGCAGGGCGACGTAGTGCGGGATGGCGACGAACCACTTCACCAGCGGCATCCAGCGGTTGAGGTCGGCTCGGACGACCGGGTACGGGATCTGGAGATGAACTGACTGTTGCTCGTCGGTCGACGGGTAGTCGTCGCTGAGCAGTAGGAGGTAGCTGATCACTCGGTTGTCGAAGCGAAGAAGGGCGAGGTTGAAGTCGAACCACCAGCGCGGGTACTTCTGGCGAAGCACGATGGTGAGCAGCGGCGGGACGACGGCGAGACCACCGGCCAGACCGATGAAGAAGAGCCCACCGCGGTCTCCGTCTGCGCCGAGGGCCGGTCCGCCGAGGACGGCGAGCACGATCAGGATGGGGATGGCGTAGACGGCTCGCAGGAGCGTCGAGACCCGGTTGAGCGGTCGGTCCGGGTAGTCGACGTCGAAGTCGACGCGGTACGTGGGGGTCATGGACTGCATGGTTGGCTCTTTCTGTGGCGTTGAGACGAGTGGACGGAGTGTGTTCAGACCGCGACGAGTTCGCGATCGGGTCTGGGGCCGACCTCGGGTGCGCCGGGGGTGGCGTCGAGGTCGAGGTGCGGGAGGATCCGGTCGAGCCAGCCGGGGAGCCACCAGTTGGCTCGGCCCAGGAGGCTCATGGTCGCCGGCACCAGGACCATCCGAACGAGGGTGGCGTCGATGAGCACAGCGACGGCGAGGCCGACTCCGAAGAGCTTGCCGTTCGAGTCGTCGCTGAGGACGAAGGCTCCGAACACGCTGATCATGATCAGAGCGGCGGAGGTGATGACACGGGCGGTGCTCGACAGGCCCCGGACGACGGCCTCGTGGTTGTCGCCGGTCGCCACGTACTCCTCACGGATGCGGGACAGGAGGAACACCTCGTAGTCCATCGAGAGCCCGAAGAGGATGGCGAACATGATGAGCGGGAGGAACGGGTTGATCGGCATGGTGCTGTGCAGTCCGATGAGCGATGCGCCCCAACCCCACTGGAACACCATGACCAGCACTCCGTAGGCGGACGCGATCGACAGCAGGTTCATGAGGGCGGCCTTGAGCGGCACGAGGATCGACCGGAACACGATCA
>JBBSGQ010000111.1:0-9539 GCA_038253965.1 Acidimicrobiales bacterium
CCGACGAGCAGCGCGGTGATGGCCCCGGCCGACGAACCGCCGACCGCGATGCGGGTCGGGTCGACCCCGTAGGTCGAGGCGTACCGACGGAAGAACCGCACCGCGGCTTGAGCGTCGTGGGTTGCGTCGAAGATGGCCTGAACACACTTGCTGCTGACCGGGGTGCAGCCGGGCTGCGCGAGGCGATAGTTGATGGACGCGGTGACGTATCCCTTCTTGGCGAAGACGTTGGACTCGTCCACGATGTCCGCCTCATCCTTGTCGCCGCAGCAGAAGCTCCCTCCATGCACCCACACGATGACCGGCCGTGCCCTGTTGGTGTCCCCCGCCGGCTGGTAGATGTCCAACTTGAGCGTCACGGTGACGCCTTGCTGGTCGAGGGCGCGGCCGTATGCGACATCGGTGGTCTTCGTCACGGAGGTGAAGACCTCGTCGCGATAGCGCAGCGGCGCGGCGCCCGGGATCGGGAGAAGTGCGCACGATGCGTTGACCGTCGCGAGCACGGCAAACACGCCGATCACGAGGAACCGCCGGGTCCTCACCCCCGACCGCCTCGCTTGAACCGCTGTCGTGTCCGATGTGTCCTCGTGGCCATCCGCTGGTTCCCTGCTTCGTCTGTTGTCGTCGCCGGCATGCTAGGTGTCCGGGTTCTGCGCGAGTCCAAGCTCGCTACGCACCGAGCCCGGCCGCCAGCTCCGGCTGCGGTCGCCTGGCCGATCGTGACCTGGAGACTCGAGTGATCAGGTCGGCCGCCGGGGTCACCACCGTTTTCGTCTCCAGGCTGCGCCTGGCGAAACGACGCCGTATCGATGAGTCGCCGCGCCTACCCGCTCGGCTCCTGAGGAAGCCGAGGCGCTGCCTGCATGACCACCGCCCGGTGCATGACGGCCAAGCCGTCGCGGAGGTGAAGCTTGGCTGCGTCCTCGCCGATACCGAGGCGCAGCGCGATGTCGCGATAAGAGAGCTTCTGCACGATTGCGAGGGCCAGCACGGCACGCCGTTCGCGCGGCATCGACGACACGAGGGCAGATGTGAGCACTCGAAGGGCATCAGCTCGCTCAGCGAGGTTCAGCCTGCCCGCATCGGCTTCAACGGCGAACTCAGCCACTCGGGCCTCCTGGGTTGCTGTCGCCAAGAGTCAGGAGCGACGGACCGACCGGCCCGCCCGAGCCGAGGTTGCGTCCTATCCGTTCAAGGTAGTGGTTAGAACGCTCTCGGTGCATTTTGCCGCGACGGCTCAGCCGGGCCCGTCGATCGCCTCGTCCCCGTAGATGCCGCGGGCCCAGTGCTCGACGTCAGGACCACGCCTGAGGGTGTGGCCGCCGTCGACACCGAGGCACTGGCCAGTCACCCACGACGACTCCGGCCCGGCGAGGTAGCGCACCGCCTCGGCCACGTCGGCCACCGTGCCGACCCGGCTGATCGGCATCTGTGCCAGATAGTCCTCGAGGACTGCTGAGTCGTCGATCAGGTGATCGCCGAGTTGGGTCTGCACAAGCCCCGGACGCACCGAGTTGACCCGCACACCGCACCGGCCGAGCTCGTCGGCCGCAACCTTGACCAGCGCGTCGAGCCCCGCCTTGCTCGCGCAGTACGCAGCCATGAACGCGTGCGACAACGGCGAGGCGATGGACGAGATGGCCACGATCGACCCTCCGCCCGACCGCTGCATCGCCGACCCGCCATGCTTGATCGTCAGGAACGCGCCGGTGAGGTTCGTGTCGATCACCCGACGCCACTCCTCCAGCGGAAAGGATGTGACGGGCCCTACGCTGCCCGTCCCGGCCGAGGCCACGGCGATGTCGAGTCCGCCGGTTGCCTCGCAGGCCACGGCGACCGCTCGGCCGACCGTCGACTCGTCAGCCACATCGGATGCCGCCCATCGAACCGTTGCGCCGGCGGGCGCGGCCGACGCCAACTCGTCGGCCGCGGCGCGCAACGTGTCCTCGCGGCGTCCCGTGATCGTGACCGACGCGCCGTCGCAGAGCAGCCGCGCCGCGCACCCGAGCCCGATGCCTGACCCCCCTCCGGTGATCAACGCCGAGCGACCTGCTAGTGCACGTTCGTTGGTCATGACCCTCCTCCGATGTCTCGCGCAGTCTGGCCCGACGCCGTCCTCCTACGCTGATCCAGTGCCGACGCCGACCGAGTTGCCTGGGCCTCTGACCGGACTGCTGGTCCTCGACTTCTCGCGGGTGCTGTCAGGACCGATCGCCGGGCGAGCGCTCACCGACCTCGGAGCGTCGGTCGTCAAGATCGAACCGCCCCAAGGCGACCTCAGCCGCTTCGCCTTCCCCAAGGTCAACTCGATAGCGCTGTACTACGTCCAGCAGAACGTGGGGAAGCGCAACATCTCCCTCGATCTTCACAAGCCCGAGGCGGCCGATCTCCTCCGTCGCCTCGCGGCGCGCGCCGACGTCGTGCTCGAGAACTTCCGACCCGGCGTGATGGCCCGCCTCGGCCTCGACGAGGCATCGCTGCGCGCCGACAACCCCCGACTGATCTACGCGTCGCTTTCTGGTTACGGCCAGGACGGGCCATGGGCCGCACGCCGGGCGTACGCAGTCATCACCCAAGCGGAGATGGGGATGACCGCCGGCAGCATCGCTCATCGCGGCGGTGAACCGGCGAACGAGCCCTACTCCCATGCCGACGTGTATGCCGGCCTCCTGACCTTGTCCGCCATCCTCGCCGCGCTGCACCAGCGGGAGAAGACGGGCGAGGGCCAGCGGGTCGAGGTGTCGATGGCGGAGTCGCTCCTGTTCGTCAACGAGCATGTGCAATCCGAGCTCACCGACGCCGAGGCGCCGGGCCATGTGCTGTCGATGGCCCCGGGCGATTCACCGGTCTGTGAGACGGGGGAAGGCCATCTGGTCACGATCGCCGGCCATCCATGCGCCGCCGGCACGTTCGAGATGTACTGCGCGGCGATGGGCCGAGACGAAATGCGCCACGATCCGCGTTTCGCCACGGAGGCCGAGCGCCTGGTCCACCGGGAGGAGCTGTACGGCGCGGTGCGGGACTGGGTGCGCAGTCACACCGATCTTGCGTTGCTCGAGCACACCCTTGCCGACGCTGGGTTCGCCATGGGGGTGATCCGCACCGTGCGCGAGGTGGCGGCGAGCGATTGGGCCACAGCCCGAGGCGCGATCGCCTCGGTCTCGGATCGTCGTGGCGGCACCATTCGGATCCCGAACTCGCCATGGCGGTTCTCTGCGGCCTCGGCCCGAGCCCGTGGAGCGCCCGCCTACCGCGGAGAGCACAACCGAGAGGTGCTGGCTGAGCTGCTCGGCCTCGACGACCGCGAGCTCGACCGACTCGAGGCGGGAGGCGTCCTGTCCAGTCGCGTTCCGGTCGATCTGGCCGACCATCCTGGCGGTGACCACGACCACAGCAGTCGTGAAACGACCGGACATCCCGCCGATCGCTGAGCCTGCGAGCATGTCCGTCCCGCTCCCGTACGACATCACACCGATGAAGGCGGTCCTAGGCGACCTACCGTCCGATCCCGACGGCTGGGCCTATGAGATCAAGTGGGACGGCATGCGGGCTCTCGCCTTCGTCGACGGGACCCTCACGATGCGCAGCACCCGTAAGCTCGAAGTTGCCGATCGCTTCCCCGAACTGACCGGTCTGGCCGCAGGTTTCGAAGGACACCGCGTGGCCCTAGACGGTGAGATCGTGGCGTTCGACGAGGATCTTCGAAGCGACTTCGCGCTCCTCCAGCAACGGATGCATGTCGCTGATCGATCCGAGGCAGTTCGCCGGTCCGCCGATGTGCCGGTCACCTACGTCGTGTTCGATCTGCTGCACCTCGACGGCATCGACACCACAGGGCTCACCTATGTCGAACGCCGCCGACTGCTGGTAGACCTCGTCGAGCCGGGGCCGGCCTGGCAGGTGCCCGCCCACTCGCTCGACAACGGCGCCGCCCTCCTGGAGGCGGCAACGGAGCGCCGATTGGAAGGGCTGATGGCCAAGCGGACGGACAGCCGGTACGAGCCCGGCCGACGCTCGCCCGCCTGGCGAAAGGTGAAGATCCGCGGACAGCAGGAGCTCGTGATCGGAGGGTGGTCCGCCGGCCAGGGAAACCGATCCGGCGTGCTCGGGTCACTGGCCCTCGGCTACCACCACGCCGACGACCCGGCCGGTCCCCTGATCTACGCCGGCAACGTCGGCACCGGCTTCACGGCGGCCGAGCTGGCTCGTGTGCAGCGCAAGCTCGATGACCTGGCGGTGGGTACCTGCCCGTTCAACCCTTTACCGCCACGCACGATCCTTCGCACTGCGCACTGGGTGCGCCCTGAGCTCGTGGCGGAAGTCGCATTCACCGAGTGGACGCCCGAGGGTCGGCTCCGACATCCCGCGTATCTCGGGCTGCGGACTGACAAGTTGCCCGGCGAAGTGGTGAGAGAGGGGGCGTGATTAGCCGGAATGCGTAGCGTTCTGACGGCCTACGAGGTTTGTAACCGCAGGTAACCGGGTATGCGCTCCCGCGTTGTCTATTCGGAGAGAGCCGTGACAGTGGTGTGCACGACCTGGCTCGGGCCAGATCCGACGAGCGCCAGGCTGGCGCGTCAGTTCGTCATCGCCACCTTGCTCGGCTGGGACGTCGAGCACTTGATAGACACTGCCTCCCTTTTGACGTCGGAGCTCGTCACCAATGCGGTCCTTTATGGAGACTCAGAGATAGAGCTGCGTGTCGCAAAGGACGCAGACCTGATCCGCTTCGAGGTCGAAGATCATGGCTCTGGGCAACCGCTGGTCCGTCAGCCTGCGCCAGAAGAGGCGAGTGGCCGGGGACTGGCGCTGGTGGAGACGCTGAGCAATGCCTGGGGAGTCGAGACCATCGAGTCCGGCAAGGCCGTCTGGTTCGAGTTGGCCACCTAGGAGGCGAGCCGACCCACCGATACGGCGTCGCTGCGCCTGGCGTGGACAAGCGTGACGACCCCGGAGGGCGACCTGTCCGCTCGAGCCCAGAGCACTTCACAGCGGCAACACCCTCCTACGCGTCGTGGCAGAATCCCCCGACGCAAGGGAGGTTGAGCACTTTGGTCCGTGACGAGATCCGGTTGACGGTACCGGCTGCACCGGAGTACGCCAGGATCGCGCGCCTCACAGTCGCCGGTCTGGCTGCCCGTCTCGGCTTCTCCTATGACGAGATCGAAGACCTTCGCATAGCGGTGGGGGAAGCGTGCTCGGTCCTCATCGCCGACCTTCCGGTCGGTCGACTCGACGTCATGTACCTGCTCGAGCAGGACGCCTTGGAGGTCAGGGCGACTGCGGACGCCGGAAGCGTCAACGAGGCGAACGGCACAGAACTGTCCGAGCAGATACTCAGCGCAGTGGTCGACGATCACCGCATCGATGCGACAAAGCGCAGTGTGTGGCTCCGCAAGGAGCGCGCCGATGAGTGAGCTGGCGCGTGCCATGCTCGCTCGCCTTGGCGCAACCACCCGCAGGGTGTCCCGTCCGGGATGAGCATCTGACCATGGCCTTGGACCAAGAAGAGCGTGATCGCCTGCGTGAGCGCTTCGTCGATTACCGCCGCACGCGTGAGCGCGCCATCCGTGACGAGCTCATCGAGTCCCACCTGCGCCTGGCTGAGCATCTCGCTCGACGGTTTGCCAACCGCGGCGTTGCCCTCGATGACCTCGTCCAGGTCGCTTCTCTCGGTCTGGTGAAAGCAGTCGAACGCTTCGAGCCCGAGCGGGGCCTCGAGTTCTCGACCTTCGCCACGCCCACCATCGTGGGTGAGCTCAAGCGCCACTTCCGGGACAAGGGTTGGTCGGTCAGGGTGCCTCGACGGGTGCAGGAGCTCCACGTCGAGCTGAACTCGCTGATCGCCGAGTTGACTCAGCGGCTCGGCCGCTCTCCGACGGTCCACGAGCTGGCCCATGGTGCGCGCACGTCCGACGAGGAGGTGCTCGAGGCGGTCGAGGCCGCTCAGGCCTACCGTTCGACCTCCATCGACGCTCCCCTCGGCACGGGGGACGATGACACACGCGGCTTGGCCAACCAACTCGGCAACGAAGACACCAACCTGTTCGATGCCGAGAATCGAGTCGTGCTCGATGGATTGCTGGCTGCGCTGCCGTTGCGCGAGCAGCTCATGTTGCGCCTCCGCTTCTACGAAGGGATGACCCAGAGCCAGATCGCCGATCGTCTCGGTATAAGTCAGATGCACGTCTCTCGCCTGCTCACCAAGAGCCTGCGGATCCTACGAGAGCGGGCCGACGCCAAGCAGCGGTGACGGCCGGACCGGCCGCTGGGCGCAGGGCCGCAGTCAATCCCGCAGGTGGTCCCGACCGATCGTGTCGAGGTCAGCGCCGATGGCATCGACTGCAGTCGCTTCCGACAACACCGCGAACGCGGCTGTGGACTCTGCGCAGACCTTGCCGGACTGGTTGCGCAGCTCGGCCCGGGTGCGGATCTCTCCATCGGACTGGCTGGTGATCGAGGCCTCGACCATCAACGCCCGACCGACGTGGACCGGACGTTGAAACCTTGTAGCTGTCTCGGTGGTCACGGCGAACTTGCCGCACACCGCGATCGTGGCCCACGCCTGAGCCTCGTCGAGGATGGCCAGCGTCACGCCACCATGCACGTAGGACGGCGCACCGGAGAACGAGACATCGAGTGTGAAGTCCGCGACCACCGAGTTCGACTCGTCGTCGTGAAAGAAGGGGATGCGCAACCCGCTCGCGTTGCTGGGCTCACAGACGAAGCAGTTCGATTCGAATCCCCAGGTCTCGTTCGTGAGCAGGCGGCGACTCATCGCCGGGCAGCGTACCGTTGCTCCCTACGCCACAGCCGAGGACCCACCGCCGTCGTCAACGACCGCTGTGGCCGAAGCCCCCGGTGCCGCGAGCTGATCGGGGCAGCTCGGTCACCACCCGGAACGCTGCCTCCTCCACGCGCTGGATCACGAGCTGGGCGATCCGATCACCGCGCCGTACCTCGTACGGGTCCTTCGCGTCGAGGTTGACCAGCAGCACCCGTATCTCGTCGCGATATCCGGAATCGATGAGGCCGGGTGTGTTCAGGCAGGTGACGCCGTGGCGCAGCGCGAGGCCGCTGCGGGGCTGCACGAACCCCGCGAACCCCTCGGGCAAGGCCAGCGCGATACCGGTGGGCACGAGCGCCCGACCCCCAGCCGCGGCGAGCACGGCGTCCCGCCTGGCGAAGAGGTCAGCACCAGCATCGGCGTGACGTGCATAAGCAAGCAGAGGCAGATCGGGGTCCAGTTGGATGACCGGGACGTCGACCACGTCGGTCGAGCGTAGGACGTGAGCCGGGAAGGCCGCGGCCGGTGGCGACTGCCGCCACCTGCCTACGATGCTCCGATGCTCGTGTGGATGGATCTGGAGATGACCGGCCTCGACCCGGCCCGCAACGTGATAATCGAGATCGCCACGATCATCACCGATGACGATCTCGAGGTAGTCGCCGAAGGACCAGACCTCGTGATCCACCAGCCTGACGAGGCGCTTGCGGCGATGGAGGAGGTCGTGCGGGAGATGCACACCAGAAGCGGGCTGGACGAGGCGGTTCGCGCTTCGACGATCTCACTGAAGGACGCCGGCGAGGCCACCCTGGCCTTCATCAAAGACCATGTAGCGGAGGCTCGGACCGTGCCGCTGTGCGGCAACTCGATTGGCACCGATCGCCGCTTCCTGAGCGCGTATCTCAACGACATCGAGGAGTACCTCCATTACCGCTCGGTGGACGTCTCCACCTTGAAAGAGTTGGCCAAGCGGTGGAACCCGGCACTCCTCACAGATCAACCCCGCAAGGAAACGGCTCACCGAGCGCTGGACGACATTCGGGAAAGCATCACGGAGCTTCGCTTCTACCGTGAACACTTCCTGGTGAGTACACCACCGTCACTGGAGCCAGAACCACCGCACACTCCCGCCGCATTGTGACCTGAACGCGCCGGCCGCCTTGCCGCCACCGCACGACAGTCGATCGTTCCCACATCTCCGGCAATTGCCAGCTACCACAGCGACCAGATCCAAACGCGTGCCAGTCGCGTACCCTCACGTGCATGACTGCGACGACCAGGCCACCGAAGCAGGAGCAGCTCCCGGCGACTGACGGCATCATCGACGTGGCTCCCGGCGTCGCACGAGTCCAACTGCCGATCGCGATGCCCGGACTCGGCCATGTCAACTGCTACATCCTCGAGGACGAGCGCGGCGTGGCAGTCGTCGATCCCGGCCTTCCCGGTCCCGATGCCTGGAAGGAGCTGCGTGACCGGCTGGAGGGGGCCGGCGTGCCTTTGTCGACGGTGCACACGGTGGTGGTCACCCACTCACATCCCGACCACTACGGCGGCGCCCGGTTCCTCCGCGACGAGACCGGGGCCGACCTGTTGACGCACCGCACGTTCCGCAACTGGTTCAACCCGCTCGAGCCCGATCTCGACGACGCCGACGACTTGCTAGATCCCGAACCGGCCCCGCTCGCCGATCCCAACGTCGAGGCTCTCCGCGAGGCCCTGCTTCGGGGACGAACGCCGTGGGGCGGTCCCTGGGTCCGGGTGTCGGATCGAGGAGATCCCGACGCCGTGCGGTGGATGGGTACGCCCCGAGCCACCATCCAGGTCGAAGATGCGGACATGGTGCGGCTCGGCCGGCGCGAATGGGTGGCGCTGCACACGCCAGGGCACACACCCGATCACCTCTGCCTGTATGACCCGGCGAGTGGCGTGCTGCTGTCCGGCGACCACGTCCTGCCGACCATCACTCCGCACATCGGCGGCATAGGTACAGGCGTCGATCCGCTGCAGCGGTTCCTCGACTCGCTCGCGCGGATGCACGAGCTCCAAGGCGTCACGGCCGTGCTGCCGGCCCACGGCCAACCCTTCACCGACCTCGATGGCCGGGTCGATGCCATCCGCGACCACCATCTCGACCGGCTCGACAAACTACGCCACGCCGGTCGCAGCCTCGACGGCGGCACGGTCGAGGACTTCAGCCAGCGTCTCTTCCCGGAACGGTCATGGGGTCCGATGGCCGAGAGCGAGACCTACGCACACCTCGAACACCTGCACCTGGCGGGGCAGGCCGAGCGGTGGGAAAAGGACAACTTCCTTCGCTATCGCGTGGGCTGAGTCGAGCGGCGAGCGACTTGTGGTCATGGCGAAAACAAATAATCGGTTGACGAGACCTCGGCAGTCGTGGTCCGATGCCCGGACGCCGGTTCTGTCCGGCATTACCCGACCGCCCTCGCTCGAAGGAGCATCGACGATGCGATTCGCCGCTGACACGCTGGCCCCGGAGGCCATCGCCGACGCGTCGCGGCGATGTGTCGTGTTCGGGACGGTGTGTGCCGCAGAGGCATCCAAGACGTGGCGCACCCCCGACATGTACAGCTTTGCTGGGACCAAGCAGTCCGCCCCGATGGTGATCATCCTGGCGAACGAGACCCATGCCGGCAACCTCACCACCCGCCGACTTTCGGAGGCTTCGCCTTAGGCACAAACCGCCAAGCGAAGTAGACACCTCCGAAGGCCGCCGGGACTCCCCCGGCGG
>JBBSGQ010000112.1:0-9518 GCA_038253965.1 Acidimicrobiales bacterium
CACATGCAGGCTGGCCGGGGGGAGCCCCATGAGTGAGCCGAGCAGCGCTGACATCGCCGGGTTGGTCGAAGGCCAGCCGGTCGCCCGCCGATTCCTCGCCACGGTGGCTGAACACGGTGAGCGGACGGCGCTGCGCTGGAAGGATCCGGGCGGCTCATGGCTCGAGTGGACGTTCGCCGATTATGCCGACAACGTCGCTCGCGCCACCACCGGGATGGCTGACCTCGGCGTGGAACCAGGCGACCGGGTGGTGCTGATGATGCGCAACTGCCCCGAGTTCCACGTCCTCGACATGGCTGCGTTGATGTGCGGCGCGACACCGATCTCCATCTACAACTCGTCTGCGCCCGACCAGGTCGAGTACCTCGTCGGGCACTGTGGTGCCACTGTCGGGTTCGTCGAGGACGACGGGTTCCTCGCCAAGTTCGAGCCGGTGCTCGCCAACTTGCCGGACCTGCGCACGCTCGGCATCGTTCGCGCCGGCGTCGCCACGCCATCGGACACTGTCACCTGGTCGCGTCTCATGGCCCACGAAGCAGCTGACCTCGAAACCGTCGCGGCCGTCGGTACCCCGGAAGATCTGGCCACCGTCATCTACACGTCGGGGACGACCGGGCCCCCGAAGGGCGTGATGATCAGCAACTACAACGTGTGCTGGACGGTCGAGAGCCTGAAGCTCGCGTTCAGCCTTCGGGAGTTCGTCGGCCGACGACTCGTGTCGTACCTGCCGATGGCCCACATAGCTGAGCGGATGACCAGCCATTACCAGCAGGCCGCTCTCGGCTATGAGGTCAGCTGCTGCCCCGAGCCCGGGCAGGTCGCACCGTACGCCCGCGAGGTGCGGCCGAACATCATGTTCGGCGTACCCCGGGTGTGGGAGAAGATCCACGCCGGCGTGACGGGGGCGATGGCGGCCGATCCTGAACAGGCCAGGCAGTTCGACGCCGGGGTGCAAGCAGCCAAGCCTCTCTCGATCAAGCTGGCATGGGACGAGGCGAGCGAAGAGGAACGGGCCAGGTGGCAGGCCCTCGACGAGACAGCGTTCGCCAGAGTTCGCAAGAACCTCGGCCTCGACCAGCTGGATGTGGCCATCAGCGGCGCCGCTCCGATACCGCCGGAGCTGCTGGCCTGGTATCGGGCGGTGGGCGTTCCGATGTCGGAGATCTATGGCATGTCGGAGAACTCCGGCCCCATGACCTGGACGCCGTACCGCATCAAGCCGGGCTCGGTTGGGCCGGCGATGCCGGGGTGTGAGGTGGCGCTGGCTGACGATGGCGAGATCATCTGCCGAGGCGGGAACGTCTTCGTCGGTTACCTCAACGACCCCGAGAAGACGGCGGAAGCCCTCGACGGAGGGTGGCTGCACACTGGCGACATCGGGCAGGTGGATGACGACGGCTACTACCGGATCGTCGATCGCAAGAAGGAGCTGATCATCACCGCGGGCGGCAAGAACATCAGCCCGGCCAACCTCGAGGGCGCGCTGAAGATGATCCCGCTGGTGGGACAGGCCTGCGCGGTAGGCGACGACAAGCCCTTCGTCGCCGCGCTCGTCGTGCTCGACCCGGACACCGCGCCCACATGGGCCAAACAACACGAGGTGGAGTACACGACGATGGCCGAGCTGGCCGGGCACCCCGATGTCGTTGCGGAGATCGAGGCCGGCCTCGCTCAGGCGATGGCGCCGTTCAACAACGCCGAGCGGGTGAAGAAGGTGAAGGTCCTGGGCGAGGAGTGGTTGCCGGACTCCGAGCTGTTGACCCCTACCTCGAAGCTCAAGCGCCGGGGCATCAAGGCCACCTTCGCCACCGAGATCGACGAGTTGTACGCGTAGCGTTCGCTTCGATCACGAATTTGGGTCGATCGACCTGAACATGTGCGGTGGAATGACCCAAATTCCGAGGCCTCGCTCGAACCGTCAGTCGTCCAACAACTCGACCGCGTCGCCGGCCTTGACCGAACCGGGTTCGATGACGCTGCAGTAGACGCCGAGGTGGTTGTCGTGGAGGGCGTTCATCGTGCGGAACACCCCGACGTCGCGGTCGAGTCCGTCCGGTTGCGCCCGCAGCGGCATGGCGCAACGGACCGTGCGCTGGTCGACCGAGATCTCCGCGTCGCCGATGCGCACCCGGTGCCCGACCCAGGCGTCCTCGGGAAAACCGGCGCCGTCGAGGTCGACCAGGACGTTGGGGCGGAACCGCCGCACGTCCCAAGCCGTGCCGGGTCTGGCCTCCCGACAACGGGCGATCGATCCAGTCGTGAGCACGTGCACGGCGGCCAGATCGAGGAAGGTCCCGGTGGGCGACGGGATCGGCACCGGTTCGGCATCGTCGTTCTCGGGCTCGAACGTCATCTCATAGGAACGGGACCGCTCGTCGTACGTGAGTGGCTCGTTGCTGGTGTTCGCCTCGGTCAACGCGACGGGTCGGCCGATCCAAGCCGACAAGACGTCGTTGATGGCGGGATCATCGGCGTGGATCGACTGCCCGTCGGGCAAGGCAAGCACCACCGCCCCCTCCGCGGTCTCCGACACGCTGGCCAGCAGCAGGTCGGATCGGGACTTGGCCGACAGGATGTGGTCGGTCGCAACGTCGACCAGTGCGTAACGCCGGTCACCTCGGACCCCTCGTGGTCCGATGCTGAGCGAGGCGGAGGGGATGCCTTGCAATGATTTCACCGGGTAGCGCCAGAGGGCAGCGACGGAGGCAGCCATCGGGACGTCCCTCAGCCGAGCTCGGGGCCGAGGATGGACACGAAGCTCAACATCTCGCCGGGATAGCCGCCGAGGTTGTGGGTGAGGGCAAGGTTCCGCTCCGGCGTCATCGTCGGGATGCGCCGATCGTCGGGAGCATCGCCTCGCAACTGCAGCCACGCCTCGAACATCATCCGCAGTCCGCTGGCCCCGACCGGGTGGCCGAAGCTCTTGAGGCCACCGTCGGGGTTGACCGGTAGCTCGCCGTGGAGGTCGAACGTCCCGGCCTCGATGTCCTTCCAGGCCAGGCCGCGTTCGGAGAACCCGAGGTCCTCCATGAGCACGAGCTCGGTCGGGGTGAAGCAGTCGTGCACCTCGGCCATGGCGATCTGGCGTCGTGGGTCGGTGATGCCGGCTTGGGCGTAGGCATCGGCTGCGCACGCCACGACCTCGGGAAACGTCGTGTAGTCATAGGTGGGATCGATGAGACCGGAGCCGTTGCCGGCCACGAACGACAGCGCCTTGATGAACAGCGGCCGGTCGGTGAACCGGTGCGCGTCCTCGGCGCGGACGACGATCGCCGCGGCCGAGCCGTCGGCTACGCCGGCGCAGTCGAACACAGACAGACCCCCGGCCACGGAGGGCATGGCACAGAGCCGCTCGACGCTCATCTCCCGACGGAACTGAGCCCTGCTGTTGCGCGCGCCGTTGTAGTGGTTCTTGGAGGCGATGCGGGCGAGGGCGTGTTTCAGTTCGTCAGCCTCGACGCCGTACCGCTGGGCGTATGCCGGAGCCACCATCGAGAAGCTGCCGGCGGCGGTGAGCGTGCGCGTCGTGCCGTCGTTCGGGATCGGGAACGCGTTCAGCCCCTGGTACCCCGAGTCCTTCACCTTCTCGACGCCGGCCGCCATGGCGATGTCGTAGGCGCCACTGGCTACTGCGTACGCTGCCTGGCGCAGCGCCTCCGAACCTGTTGCGCAGTAGTTCTCGACGCGGGTCACCGGCTTGCCCTCGAGCTGCAGCGCCCGAGCCAGCGTGATGCCGCTCATGCCCGACTGCGCGGTGCCGAGCCAGTACGCATCGACCGACTGCTTGTCGGTCCCAGCCGATGTGAACGCTTCGCCGCACGCGTCGACGAGAAGCTCATCGACCCCCTTGTCCCAATGCTCGGCGAACCGGGTACAACCCATGCCGACGATGGCCACCCGGTCGGTGATCCCGTGCGATCCCACGTCAGCGCTCCTCGTCTGTCGCTCGGATCGTCCACTCGCCGACGTCGTCACGCCACGGCCGAGCCTTCCAGAAGTAGTTGTGGATGCCATCGGCGGTGAACAGCCGGCGGAAGGTCATCACTACCGGCTTGCCGATCGCGACGTCCTCGGGGTCGACGTCGGTGAGCTCCATCGGCGCTCGACCGCCGCCGTCGAAGTCGATCACTGCGAACACGACCGGCGGGCTCGGCGAGTACACGAGCTTGTCGACTGTGTAGGTCACGATCGTGCCGCGCGTGTCGGCCATCGCTATCGGTTCCATGTCGTCGACCGCGCCGCCCTCCATAGACACGCGCGCTGGCGGCATGTGGATGGCTCCTGTGCTGCGGTCGCGGGACCCCACGAACCCGAACTTCCAGTCTTCGCTGCGTGCCGCTGCGGAGGCTGACGGCCTGGCTGGCTCGGGCCGTCGGGGCGGCTCGGGCGTGAGCATGCCGCGCCAGGCGAGGAACTTGCCGTAGGTCACCGGCGCGCTCGCCTTGTCCTGGTCGTCGATCGGCCGGGCCGGAGAGTAGGTGGCAAGGGCATCAGTGGTGTGGAGGACGAACGCGTCGGCTCCGTCAGCCAACGTCAGCAGCACGATCACCTTGCCCGGTACCGAGTGCTCCAGCTCGGCCGACAGCAGCAGCGCCGCCTGGGCTGCGCCGAGGTTGCCGATCGCGTCTCCCCGGTCGCCGGCCACGCCTGCTGCATCGATGCCATCGAGTGTTCTCTCCACGGTGCGAATCGCCCGAGCGTGGGTTCCGGTCACGATCAGTCGATCGACCTGGTCACCTTCGATGCCGGCCGCTGAGAGGGCGTTGGCCAATGCGGCATGGGCGAGGGGAAGGTAGCGCGTCTCACCGAACTTCTCCTCCCACTGCCGGGACTGAGTTGCTCCCGGTGCGCGCCAGCGATCAAGGAACTCGTCGGTGGCTGTTCCCGTGCCGAGCAGCTCGGCAAGGACCGGACCGTGCTCGTCGCTGCCGACGAGCAACGCCGCCGCGCCGTCGCCGCCGGTGGTCTCGTCATCGCTGCCAGGAAGGCCGGTACGGATGTCGGCGGACACCACGAGCGTGGGGTCCCAGGTGGTGAAGGCAGCCCGCAGCGCACCGCTGGCAGACCGGACTGCACCGCCGAAGTCGGCCACGGCGACCGAGGGCGGGAGACGTAAGGCAGCGTGGATCGCAGTGGCATTCGTCTTGTCGAGATACGCCGGAAGGACAGTGGAGAACCACAGGTTGCCCGGGCGAACGTCTGTCGCCCGTAGGGCCAGTCGAGCCGCCTCGACGCCGAGTGTCGTGGTGTCTTCGTCGTAGGACGCGACGGTTCTGGTCCCCTTGCCTCCGCCGGTGCCGGCCACCGCGGCGATCGTCGCCCGGTCCAACCGTCGATAGGGCAGGTACGCGCCGTGGCTGAGTATCCCTCGCACGGTCGCCGAGGCTACGACCGGATCTGACGGGTCGTCACATGCGAGCCGGCTCGCCCTACCCTGATCGGCTGAGAGAGGAGACCGCGTGCGACTCGGAGAGGTGGCCAACGCAGGGGCAGCCGATAACGGCAAACCACTCGATGGCGTACGGGTCTTGGCGCTCGAGCAGATGCAGGCCCTGCCCTGGTGCACGCAGTTGTTGGCGCGGTTGGGCGCCGACGTCGTGAAGGTAGAGCATCCAACGAGCGGTGACTCGGGACGTGGTTCGTTGCCGGCGATGACCGATCCGCAGGGTCGGTCGGTCGGGGCGACCTTCCTGCGCAACAACCTCAACAAGCGCAGCATCACCGTCGACCTGAAAGCGCGAGCAGGCCGGCAGCTGGTACTCGACCTGGCACGGCGTTTCGACATCGTCGCCGAGAACTCCAAGGCCGGCGCGATGAACCGGCTCGGTCTCGGCTATGACGACGTGAGTGCCGTGCATCCCTCGGTCATCTACCTGTCGGTGTCCGGTTTCGGCAACACCGTGCAGTCGCCCTACGACAAGTGGCCGGCGTACGCGCCGATCGTCGAAGCGATGTCGGGCATCTACGAGTTCAAGCGCGAGGGTGACCAGCCTCCGGTCGTGGCGCCGGTCGGAGCCCTCGGTGACATCGGCTCGGCGCTGTTCGCAACGATCGGGGTCCTGACTGCCCTTCGGCATCGGGACCGCACGGGTCGAGGTCAGTACGTCGACATCGCGATGCTCGATGCGATGCTGTCGATGACCGATCTCGTGACCAACTTCTGGTCGCTCGGACTTCGAGGGGGCGAGCTCGGACCGCTGATCATGCACGGGTTCCGGGCGGCCGACGGCTGGTTCATCGTCCAGGTCGCACGGGAACCGCAGTTCGCCGCGTTGGTCGCGACCATCGGCCGGTCCGATCTCGCCGCTGACCAGCGCTTCGCCACGCGCCAGGGTTGGGTCGACAACCTCGACGACGTGTTGCGTCCTGCCATCGAGACATGGGCTGCACGGCGCTCCAAGGTCGAGGTCTGCGAAGCCCTTGCCGCGGCGGGCGTCGCAGCCGGACCGTGCTTCTCCGACGATGACGTCGTCCACGATCCCCACGTTGCGGCCCGCAACATGCTCGTCGAGCTCCCGCGCACCGACGGTGTCGAACAACCGGTGCTGATCCCAGGCAACCCGGTCAAGTTGTCAGCGATGCAAGAAGGCCCGGAGACCCGTGTGCCGTGGCTTGGTGAGCACACCGCAGACGTCCTCCGGAACGAGCTCGGGTTGGACGACGAGGGCATCGCTGCTCTGCGAGCGGAGGGGATCATTGGATGACGTCCGAGACCGCGGCGGAGAGCGAGTTGGTCGGGTTCGACACGCCACAGGGCCGATGGGTGTTGGCCGGAATGGTGCTGGGGTCGGGCGTTGCGTCCCTCGACGCGACAGTGGTCAACGTCGCACTGCCTCGGCTCGGCCACGATCTGCACGCCGACTTCGCCGGTTTGCAATGGGTGCTCAACGGCTACACGCTCACGCTGGCGTCGCTGATCCTCGTCGGCGGGGCGCTCGGAGATCGCCTCGGCCGGCGCAAGGTCTTCACCGTCGGCGTGATCTGGTTCGCGCTCGCGTCGCTGCTGTGCGGCGTGGCCCCGAACGTCCGGACGCTCATCGCAGCCCGGATGCTCCAGGGCATCGGCGGAGCCCTGCTCACCCCTGGCAGCTTGGCGATCCTGCAGGCATCGTTCCGGCCGGAGGATCGCGCTCGCGCCATCGGCGCATGGTCCGGCCTCGGGGGTGTCACGACTGCGATCGGCCCGTTCCTCGGCGGCTGGCTGGTCGACGTGGCGACCTGGCGACTCATCTTCCTGTTGAACCTGCCGCTCGCCGCCGTGGTGGTCTATGTCGCCACCCGTCACGTGCCCGAGTCCCGAGACCCCACAGTTTCCGGGCGGCTCGATCACGCGGGTGCACTGCTCGGCGCGCTCGGCCTGGCCGCGATCACCTACGGCCTCATCGAGCGGTCCTTGCCGATCGGTGCGATCGGCATCGCCGCCCTCACCGCGTTCCTCGTGGCCGAGGCTCGCGAACGACATCCGATGCTTCCCCTCGGCATCTTCAGGTCCCGCCAGTTCTCGGCGGCCAACGTCGTGACGTTCTTCATCTATGGCGGGCTCAGCTCGGCCCTGTTCCTCCTCGGCCTGGTGCTCCAAGTGGGCCTCGGTTACTCGCCCCTCGAGGCCGGAGTGGCGCTGTTCCCGATCACCGTGATCATGCTCGTGTTCTCGGCCCGTGCCGGCGCACTGGCACAGCGCATCGGTCCGCGGCTCCCGATGACGCTCGGCCCAGCGGTGGTCGGGTCAGGCATGCTGCTGATGATCCGCATCTCCCCAGGCAGGTCTTACGGGTCAGCGGTCCTGCCGGCAGTCCTGGTCTTCTCGGCCGGGCTGGCACTCACCGTTGCGCCGCTCACCGCCACAGTGCTGGCTGCTGCCGACGCTCGGCATTCCGGAGTGGCCTCCGGTGTGAACAACGCGGTGGCGCGCGTCGGTGGACTCTTGGCGGTGGCTGCCGTCCCGCTGGTGGCTGGCATCAACCCGGCCCGAGACGTTGCCGCCGCCACGCTGGTATCCGGCTTTCACACGACGATGGTGGCGGCCGCAGGGCTCGTTCTGACGGGCGCCGTTCTCGCCTCCGCGTTCATACGGTCCGACGTGCTCGAGGCGTCGACGCCAGACAACCCGACGGCGGTCGAGGACCGGGAGCCGTGCTTCCATTGCGGCGTGAGCGGCCCGCCTGCGACTGTGCATGCCAGCTCACGCTGATCGGCGTCGCGCAACCGTAGCAGCTGCGAGGTGACGTAGCGACGGGTCGGGCGCTGTTCCCGGCGTGCGGCTATCGCCGCGCCGAGCCGCCATCGCGAGGAGGTCAGGTGACGAGCGCGCGATGATGCGCTGGTCATGGCCGACGGTCGGTTCGCCCCGAGCCCCACCGGTGACCTGCACCTCGGGAACCTCCGGACGGCTTTGGTGGCCTGGCTGTTCGCTCGCTCGTCCGGTGGCCGGTTCCTCGTTCGGATGGAGGACCTCGACAGAGCGACTGCGACCCCACGGCACGAGAGCCGGCAGCTCGAAGATCTCGCGGCCATCGGGCTCGATTGGGAAGGCGAGGTCGTACGCCAGTCCGACCGCTTCGCGCTTTTCGACTCGGCGATCGCCCGGCTCGACGCGGCCAGCCTCACCTACCCCTGCTACTGCAGCCGACGAGAGATCCGCGAGGCGCCGTCGGCTCCTCATGGACCGGCGCCGCGAGGCGCGTATCCGGGGACCTGCCGTCGCCTCACACCCGCCGAACGGGCGGATCGCGAGGCGGCCGGACGACCCCCTGCTCTACGGCTCCGTGCCACCGGTCAAGTGGTCGGTTTCACTGACCGCATCGCCGGTCCGGTCGAAGCGGTGGTCGACGATGTGGTGCTGCGCCGCAACGACGGCGTTCCCGCTTACAACCTCGCAGTGGTCGTCGACGACGCTGCCCAAGGGGTCGAGGAGGTGGTACGGGGCGATGACCTCCTGCTGTCCACTCCGCGGCAGATCAGCCTCGGTCGTCTCCTCGACCTGCCCCAGCCGGCCTATGCCCACGTGCCGCTGGTGCTCGGGGCCGACGGGTCCCGGTTGGCGAAGCGGCACGGCCCGGTGACCCTCGTCGATCTCGCGGCATCGGGGCAGACGGCCGCCGAGGTGCTCTCCCGGCTGGCCGCCAGCCTGGGGCTGGCCGCGCCCGGCGAAGCGGTGACCGCCGTGGACCTCATCGAGCGGTTCGATCCAGGGGTGCTTCCTCGCAAACCGAGCGTCGTGCAGTGAAGGGACGTGGAGTTGGCAACCCTTGTGACAACCGGGGGAGGATGACGTGATGCGGACGCTTGAAGAAGCCCCATACGTCGCCTTCTTCGACCCGGAGTTCGACGCCGATCCGGCCGCGGCCTATGCCCGTCTGCGACCGGTCACGGCTGTCGCCCGGACCCCGATCGGTGCGGTGGTCATCCGCCAGGATCTGGTGAAGGAGCTCCTCGGTGACCGGCGTCTGATCTCGTCGATCCCCCACATCATCCGGATGCAGGGGGTCAGCGGCGGGCGGCTCCACGACATGATGTCG
>JBBSGQ010000113.1:0-9507 GCA_038253965.1 Acidimicrobiales bacterium
CGAGGACGCGCTCAACGAGGGCGTGTACGACCGACCGGTGGAGATCATCACCGTCGACGCCCGTGGCCTGCCTCGCGAGAACTACCTCAAGGCCCGCAAGGGCTATCTGAAGCTGGTCGAGGAAGGCTGTGTGGTCGTGCTCGGCCCGATGATCTCCGACAACTCGGTCAACCTGCGTGACACGATCAACTCCACTGGTGTGGCGTGCATCGGCTGGACCGGCGCGGTCCGTTTCTACGGCGACTACTGCTTCACCGTGGCGAACGGCGACATCCCTGCGGAGTCCACGATGTGTGCTAACTGGTGCTTCCAGGAGGGGCACACGAAGGTCGGGTTCTTCTGGGAGAAGGGGTCGTCGGGTGGCGACTACTCCGACTACTTCCGCCGGGCCGCGCAGAACGTCAACGTCGAGATCATCAAAGAGGTCTCGCTCGGCCCGAACCCGCGCAACCTCGAACAGCAGCTGGCGACGATGCGCGACCAGGGCGCCCAGGCGGTGGTCTACGAGGGCTACGGATACTCGACGTTTCACTTCGCCAGTGCGTTCGAGGCCCTCGACTGGGATCCGCCGCGCATCATGGGCACCGCCTTCATGTTCTATTCGAACTCCAACGCGTGGGCCGAGGCCCTCGAGGGATGGCACGGCGTCGACCAGCTCGGCGAAGACGGCCAGAACCCGAACTACGAGGCGATGCTCCAACGATTCAGCGCACGCTTCGGACGCATCTCGCGCAACGTCGTCGTGGCGCTGGCCTACGACACCGCACGCGCTGGCATCCACGGCATCGCCAACGCCCTCATCGCCACTCCTGAGCAGGTCCGGGACGGGCTCGAGATGATCAAGTGGATGCCCTGCACGAACGGAGGACCCGGCACGTACGTGACGTTCGCGCCCTACGACCACCGCGGTTACAAAGGCGACTTCCTCACCATTCGTGAACTGCGGGATGGGGCGCTGCACTTCCGCGGCTACTACCGGCCGACGTGGCCTTCGAACACTGACTCGCCGTTGCTATCCCGCTAGGCGCGCAGCCATACCCTGTCCGCCACCGAGGAAGGACGACGATGGCCCAAGGCCTGCAGAAGTCAGGCGCCGTGCGACGGCAGCAGCGGCGTGTCCAACACCAGGATCTCAGCCGCACCCAACTGCTCGACGCCGCAGAGGAGGTCTTCGGTCGAAAGGGGTTCCACGATGCCACGCTGAAAGAGGTTGCGGAGCTGGCCGGCTTCTCGGTCGGATCCGTGTACTCGTTCTTCGAGAACAAGGACGACCTCTTCCGCCAGGTGTACCTGCGTCGGGGCAACGAGTTCATGCCGGCGCTGCGGGATGTCATCCAATCGAAGTCTCCTGCCATCGACGTGTTGCACGAGGTCGTGGCGTTCGAGGTGCAGTACTTCCGGGAACACCCGAACTTCGGTCGGCTGTACCTCTGGCACTCGGGCCACGTGTTCGGCTCTGACGCCAAGCCGCCATTCGACCCGGCGACGGTGGAGAACTTCGAAGAGGCGATGGCCCTCCAGGCCAAGCTGTTCGCCCGCGGTCAGCGCGCCGGCGTGCTCAGGCGCGGTGATCCCGAGGTGCTGAGCCGCCTACTCAGCGGTTTGGTGGCCGCCTACCAGGAGATGGACCCGGCGGTCAGCGGCGACGATCCAGCGGCTCCCGAACGACTCCCCCTCGACGATCTGCATGAGCTGGTGCACCGGGCTTTCTCAGCCGAGGTCGTCCGCTGATGGCTGCATCGCTGGCGGGGCGCAAGGTGCTCGTGGTCGGCGCCTCGGCCGGGATCGGTCTATCGATCGCGATGCGGGCGATTCGATACGGCGCTGACGTCCTGGTCGCCGCCCGCCGCGCCGATCGGCTGGAGGCGCTCGTGGCCGAGGCCGGCGGCGGTACTCCGCTCGTGGTCGACATCAGCGCTCCGGACGAGGCGGCGCGCATCACCGATGCGGTCTCCGCTTCGGGCGGCCTCGACCTGCTCGTCTACTCGGCCGGCACCGCGCCCTTGCGACTCATCGCCGACACCTCGCCCGAGGACTGGAACGCGGTGATGCGCACGAACGTCGTGGGGTTCAACGAAGTCGTACGCGCTGTGCTACCACAGCTGTCGCCGACCTCGGTCGTGGCCGCTCTGTCCTCGGAGATCGTGGACCACCCGCGTCCGGCGCTCGCCGCGTACGCCGCAAGCAAGGCGGCGCTCGAGGTGAGCATCCGGGGGTGGCGCGACGAGCATCCACGCCGACGTTTCTGCTGCATCCGGATCGGGGCGACTGTCCCTACCGAGTTCGGTGACGCGTTCGACGGCGATGTGCTGCGCCGCGTCCTCGATCAGTGGGTGACGCAGGGCCTCATGCAGGAGGAGTTCATGGACACCGACGACGTGGCCGCAGTGCTCGTTGACACGCTGGCCGTGCTGGTGGCCCACCCTGGCGTGGCGATCGAGGATCTCGTGCTCCGGTCGCCTTCGCCGGTCGTCGGCTCGGCACAGCCGGCGATCGCCCATGCCCGAGCCGCCGACGTAGACCATCCGGTCGGCTGACCGCCGGCGCCGGCCGCCCTGACATCGAATTTGGGTCGATCGACCAGCTTATGCGCGGTGAAACGACCCAAATTCGATTGGTCGACGGTCATCGGGGTACGGCTTCACGTCGCCTCCTCCGCAGTGAAGCGCTTGGCCAGCGCGTCGAGCGCTTCCTGACAGTTCGTGGCACCGCCGGGGGGGGTGGGCAAGCGGACCTCGCCGCGCTCCCGGGAGGGCAGGAGGATCGTCGCGTGCCCAGGCGTGGTCGTCTCTCCTCGTTGGTTCTCGCCCCAGATGTCGAGGTCGACTGCGGGACGGTCGCCCTCAGCCAGGTACTTGCGCGTCACCCGGCCGCGCATCCAGTGGGTGTCACCGACGTAGTTGAACTTGCGGAACTGGCAGTCGAGCTTCCACAGCCACGCATCGTCACCCATCCAGTCAGTGCACAGGTGTATCAACCAGGTCTCGCGCATGCGGCCGTAGTCGTAGCTCGACGGGTTGCCGGCCTGTCTCGCCCACTCCGGGTCCCAGTGCACCCGCTGCTGGACGTCGGGGATGTTGAGCGCGTCCGGCTTGAAGAAGCGGGGCATCCGCTGGCGCTGGTCATGAGCCAGCCGCAGAGCCTTGACGCCGTACAGGCCCATGCCCATGCCCGTGTGCCAGACGACCATGTCGGTGACCCGCATCGGCCCTTTGACCAGGGGGCTCATCGTGTCGGTTTCTTCGACGTCCTCCCACCAGCGGGGGGCGGATCCTCGGCGACTGTCGCGCTCGCCGGCGATGGCTGCGTCGATCGCCGCGAGCTCGTCGTCGCGGTAGGGACGGATCTCGGTCTCGTCGTTCTTCTTCCGCTCAGCCGCCTTCTCCCGCTCGGCGCGGATCATGAGCCGATACTGCCCCGACAACACCGGGCCGTCGGTGGCGGCGAAGACCTCGGCCAGCCATTCGTGCACCGCCCGCCCGGCGAACTCGCCGACCTTGTCGTGGACGCCGACGAGTGCGTTGCGGCGAGTCACCCGCATGCCGGGGAGCAGCGGGTTCCACCACTCGCGGAACGACCCGGAGTAGAACGCGTGGACCCCGCCGAGAGGGTCCCCCTTCATCATCGCTTTCGTCTCGCCGTCGAGCCTGGTCACCTCGTCCTCGCCGATGAGGGTGTCCCCGCCGACGAGGTGGGGCGGAGCGATCGGACCGCCCCAACGAGTGTTCGGGCCGTACGAGGGATCGCACCACAGGGGATTGTCATCGCCGTAGGCCTCGGCCACGTGGCGGAAGGCGTCCTCGTTCGGCACGAGGTAGTGAGGTGGCTGGGTGTGGGGGCGGGCGACCCCGATGCGTTCCCGCAGGCGAGCAACCCCCTCATCGGTGATCGCGTCAGACACGGTTCTCCCGGAGCTCGAACTTCAATGACCTTGCCGCTCGGGATGAGGGGCAGGGCGTCGATGACCTCGACGCGTCCAGCTTGTACCTGGCCAGGCGTTGCCGCGCCAGCCGACGACCCGCGACTGTGTCGAGGGGTCGATGACCGCCCGACCGTGGGAGAGTGCGAGCAATGAGCGTCGATCAACCGACTGACGATGTCCGATGAGGCTTCGACCGACCAGCGAGGACGTGACGTTTCGCGACGAGCTCCGCCAATGGCTCGCATCCGTGCTCCCAGAGCTGACACCAGGGCCGGCGCCCGACGACTGGCCAGCCCAGCGAACCTATGACACGGCCTGGCAGCGTCGCCTGTACGACGCCGGGTACGCCGGGATCTCGTGGCCAGCGGAGTACGGCGGGCGCGGTGCCTCGCCGAGCCAGGAGCTGATCTTCCTCGAGGAGACCGAGCGCGCCGGGGCGCCTTATGTCGGCTGCAACTTCGTTGGAACCCTGCATGCCGGGCCGACGATCGCTGCCGAAGGCACGCCCGAGCAGCAAGAAGCGCACCTGCGGCCGATCCTGCGTGGGGACCATGTGTGGTGCCAGGGGTTCTCCGAGCCCGAAGCGGGATCCGACCTGGCGTCGCTGCGAACCCGTGCAGTGCGCGACGGCGACCACTACGTCGTCTCGGGGCAGAAGATCTGGACGTCGCATGCGCATGTCGCCGATTTCTGCGAGTTGCTCGTTCGGACCGATCCGGACGCGCCGAAGCACCGGGGGATCTCGTGGCTGATCATGCCTATGGACAGTCCGGGCGTCGACGTGCGGCCGCTCAAGACCCTGACGGGGGTCAGCGAGTTCAGTGAGATGTTCCTGGACGAGGTTCGGATCCCCGTCGCGAACCGGGTCGGTCCGCAGAACGACGGATGGCGGGTGGCCATGGTGACATTCGGCTTCGAGCGGGGCACTGCATTCGTGAGCGAGCTGCTGCGGTCGATGGTGCTGGTGGAAGATCTCGCCCAGCTCGCAGGCGCTCGCGACGGCGGTTCAGCATGGGCGGACCAGAGCATCCGCCACGATCTGGCGATCGTGGCGGCCGAGCTCGATGCGCTGTGGGCCTACACGAAGCGGAATGTCTCTCGTGCCGCGCATCAGGGAAGCGCCGGCTACGGGGGTTCGATCTTCAAGCTCGCCTATCACGAGACTCGGCAACTGCTCGGCGAAGTCGCGATGCGCGTTCTCGGCCGCGATGCTCTCGCGCTGCGAGACGCTTCGGGCGGCTCCGACTTCGACCATGTCGAAGAGCGTCTGTACTCCCTCTCACTCAGCATCGCGGCGGGCACGGCCCAGGTGCAACGCAACATCATCGGTGAGCGGGTTCTCGGCCTGCCGAAGGAACGCTGATGGACCTCGAGCTGAGCGATGACCAGGTTGCGTTGCGCGACGAGGTCCGGCGGTTCCTCGCGGAGCGCCTCGATTCCGCGGCCCTGCGGCGTTGCATCGAGATGCCCGGCGCCGTCGATCACGACCTCTGGAAGGAGCTCGGGCACATGGGGGTCTTCGGCCTCACGGTTCAGGAGGCGCAAGGCGGCGTCGGGCTCGGACTCGCCGAGGCGGCCATCGTCTTCGAGGAGCTCGGACGGGCTGCAGTGCCAGGTCCGCTGGTGGCGAGCTTCCTCGCCGCATCCTGCGTGGAAGGCGCCGCCCGGGGCGAGGTCATCGTCGGAGCCGTAGAGGAGGCTCAGCCGGCAGTGGTGGAGAACATTGACGGGTTGGACCTCCTCCTCGTGCTCCGCCCTGACGGCGTGCGGAAGACGGAGCCTCCTCATGGACGGCGTCTGGCGCGACCGCTCGATCCGCTCACGCCCGTGCACCACGTCGCTGAGCTGCCCATGGGCGAACAGCTCGGCGGTGCCGAGGTCTCGGCCCGCCTTCATCAGGAAGCGGGCCTCCTCATCGCCGCGTTGCAGGTCGGATTGGGGCAGGCCGCGGTGTCGCTGGCCACGGAGTACGCCAAGCAACGAGCACAGTTCGGGCGACCTATCGGCGGCTTCCAAGCTGTCAAGCACATGCTTGCCGATGCCCATGTCTGGGTCGACGTCGCTCGGGCAGCCGTGCACGCTGCTGCCGTAGCGCTCGACGAGGGGGAGGGCGCCGACGCGATCGAGACCTGCGGTGTGTCATCGGCGCGAATGGTGGCCAGTCGCGCCGCAGCTCGGGCGACGTCAACCTGTGTCCAGGTCCACGGCGGGATGGGTTACACGTGGGAGGTCGACGCCCACCTCTACCTCAAGCGGGTCGCGGTGCTCGACGTCGCCTTCGGGACGAATGGTGCTGCGCTCGAACAGCGAGCAGCATCGCTTGTCTCGCGTTGAGCGTCACTCCACCCAGTCCGTGCGGTCCTCTCTCGCGGGCTGACGTCCCGTGCGGAGCGGCGAAAGGGGAGCGTCGACCAGCAGGATGCGATGCCAGCCCGTCACCACGTCGCGTACCTCTACCCGCCAGGCGATCAGATCGTCCTCCTCGGTGTGCGCTCGCTCGCCGTCCGCCCAGTGTTGCCAGGTCGGAATCGCCCAGAGGAGGAGCGCCTCGTCGTCGTCGACCAGCGCCGTGGTGAACGCGCCGATCAGTTCCCACCCGTGACGCGCCAGCGGTTCAACAGCGCCTTCCCGTGCCCGCTCCAAGAGCTCGGCCGCTGAACCCGGCCGAACCCTGACCAGTTCGTGGGCGTAGACCTTGCCGCGGACCGCCTCGGCACAAAGCTGCTCGATCGTGCGGGTCCAGGAAGCCGGCAGCATGATCCGGTCGAAGCCACCGCGGCGAAATTCCGAAGCCTTGGCCCACCACTTCTCGAGCTTCGGGTCCTGCGCCCCGGTGCCAACAGCTTCGAGCGCGAAGGACGCAGCGAGCCCGTCCCAACCGTCCTCCTCCCACATGTTCACCACCTGGGGCCACGGGCCGGTGGATCCCAGGAGGGCCCAGACGCCGTAGCAGAGCTGGTGCCGTTCGGCCTGGGCCGTCGGGCTCCAGTTGGCGGTCATGTGATGCATGTAGTTCGACCGGTTGTGACCGCGGACGTCGATGAACTCGTGGATGTAGATGCGATCGGTCACTCGGATCCCCCTCAGCAGCACCCTTGGAGGCCGATCGTGGTGCCGGCCGCCACTCAGCGCACTTCCTTTCTCGAAGAAGCTGCGCTGACGAGTTCCGCTGCTCGCGCGCTGCATGACCTTGATGCGCGGAGATCGGCTCGCGTCGACGACTGCGCTGTGAAACGCCAGGGTCAGGCTCCAGAACCGTTGCGGATCATCGGTCGACCGCATCTCGGACTCGAGCTCTGACGACATTCATCGTATGTACAGTACCTCCGGCCATTGACGCCACGAGCTGCCCCCCTGGGAGATCGAGCGGTCAGATGCGCGGGGAGAGAGATGAACGCTGACTCGTACCGCTTCGACGGCAAGCGAGCGCTCGTCGTCGGGGGCGCGACAGGCATGGGCGCCGCCACGGCGGCTCTGGTCCAGGACCTCGGCGCTGAAGTCGTCGTCATGGACCACGCCGACGTCACGCTTCCCGGCGTCAAGGTGATCAACGTCGATCTCCGCGACAAGGCGACCGTCGATGCAGCCGTCGATGAGTGCGGCGGGCCGATCCATGCCCTCTTCTCCTGCGCGGGCGCAGCCGATGGCACACCCGGGATCGAGAAGATCAACTTCATCGGGCACCGGCACCTGATAGATCGCGCGCTCGCTACCGACCTGTTGCCGCGGGGAGCTGCCATCGGCATGATCTCCTCGTCGGCCGGCCTTGCCTGGGAGAAGAACCTCGAGCTGGTCAGCGAGTATCTCGACACGCCGGACTTCGATAGCGCGGTGAACTGGATCGAGGCTCATCCCGAGAGGGCCGACTACATGTGGAGCAAGCAGGCGATCTGCGCCTACGTCGCTCGAGAGGCACTCTCGATGCTGAAGCGGGGGATCCGGCTCAACGCCATCCTGCCGGGTCCGACTGACACGCCCTTGGCCCGATCCCAGGCGGACCTGTGGCTCGGCTTCGGTGCGGACTTCCGCGCGGAGGCGGGCATCGAGGCGTCGACGGCGCAGGAGCAGGCCGGAGCTCTAGCTTTCCTCTGCAGTGAAGCCGCCTCGTACCTGAGTGGAGCGACGATCATCACCGACGCCGGCTACGTGAGCTCGGGCATCACCGGCTCGTTTCCGCCGGCGACCCCGGTCGTCGACTTCCTGTTCGGTCGGTATTGACATGGCCGGCGGCGCCTCGTTCGTGACGAACGTCGGTTCCGCCTGATGGCCGAGATGGACGGCCAGCCGCCCTCGGGTGACTGGCTCGGCACGAGGCACCTGCGGTTCGAACGCCACGGTCCACTCGCACGGTGCGTCGTCGACCGTCCCGACAAGCGAAACGCCATGACAGCGGCCATGTACTTCGGAGTGCGGTACGCGTCGAACCGCGTCGACGCCGATCCGGATCTGGCCGGGTTGCTCATCACCGGCACCGACGATGTCTTCATCCCTGGTGGCGACCTTGGCGACGGAAGCGCTGACGAGTGGGACGTCGGCGCGTTGCTCTACATGGAGACGACCCCGTTCGACGCGCTGCGCCAGGCCCACAAGCCCGTCGTGTCAGCAGTCAACGGGATCTGCCAGGGCGGTGGCCTGATGATCGCCATGTTGAGTGACGTGACGGTGGCCAGCGACCGGGCATCGTTCCGGGCGCCCGAGCTGCTCCGGGGTATCGCAGACACGAATTACGCCCAGATCCTCCCGCGCCAGATCGGCCCGAGCCGAGCCCGTGACATGCTGCTGACCGCGCGCTCGGTGTCCGCACCGGAAGCGCTCGAGTGGGGTCTCGTATCGAGGGTCGTTCCCCACGATGACCTGCTCGATGCTGCGACCGAGGCGCTCATCTCCTGTTGTCGTACGGCACCAGGTGCCCGGTCGGCCATCAAGCGCAGCCTCGACCAGTACTACGGCCTGTACGACCGCATCGGAATGGTCTCGAGCCTCCGCGGACCGGAATCCACCGAAGGCTTCCTCGCCTTCACGGAGCGACGCAACCCGTCATGGGTGCACCCAGACCTGCGCACCGACGGCCGACTGTGATCGCGACGTACATTTCATTCGATGTCCGCTGCACCGTCCACCCTGCTGCCCCTCACGCGGGAGTCGTCCGACGAGGAGATCCGCTCCTGCGTGACCGAATGGGTCGAGGCGAACGTGCCGCAGGCGTGGCGGGACGCCGCGCCTGCTGGGCGGGCGGCGATCCGGAAGGTACGGCCCCGCGAGGACTATGAGAGTTGGTATCCGACGTTCGCCAGCAGCGGGTTGGCTGTTGCGACCTGGCCGACGGAGTACCTCGGGCTCGACCTCACCCCTGACCAGGCGCGCTTCGCCGAGGCGCTGCTCGCGCCGTTCAACCTCGGTCGCCTGAACCCGCTCGGTCTGAGCTCCGCCGCGCCAGCGCTCTTCGCTCACGGCACCGAGGAGCAGCGACTCAGGTTCCTGCCTCCGATCGTCCGTGACGAGGAGAGGTGGTGCCAACTCCTCTCCGAGCCGGGCGCGGGCTCCGATCTCGCCTCGCTGGCGACTCGCGCCGTGCGCGACGGCGA
>JBBSGQ010000114.1:0-9475 GCA_038253965.1 Acidimicrobiales bacterium
CTTGTTCTCGACAAGGACCGACAACGTGTGATGGCTGAGGTGCCGGCTCGGCTCGTGGCTCATGTCATGACTCATGTCTGGAACGGGGGAACCTGAACGTCGCTGTTGGACGCGCCGGCCGCCACCATGGGGTACACCTTCTCCGACGAGTCGGTGCGGAACTCGACCACCACCGGCCGATCGTCGATGTCGTTGGCCTTGTCGATCGTCGGCTGGATCTCCTCGGGCGACTCGACGCGGAACGCCACACAGCCCATGGCCTCGGCCCACTTCACGTAGTCCGGCAGGTCGGGAGACAGGTACACCTCGGAGTAGCGCTCGCCGTAGAACATCTCCTGCCACTGGCGGACCATCCCGAGATACGCGTTGTTGAGGATCGCCACCTTCACCGGGATGCGCTCGGCCGACGCCGTGACCAGCTCCTGGGCGGTCATCTGGAAGCAGCCGTCACCATCGACCGCCCACACCATCCGGTCCGGTCTGCCGACCTTGGCGCCGATCGCAGCCGGCACCGAGAAGCCCATCGTGCCGAGGCCGCCGGAGTTGACCCACGTGTACGGATGGCGGAACCGCCAGTACTGGCTGGCCCACATCTGGTGCTGACCGACCCCGGAGCACAAGATCGTGTCCTCGGGCACGGAGTCGCGCAGGTGCTCGAGCACCATCTGCGGTTTGAGCGAGTCGCCTTCGGCGGACGGCTCGTAGGCGAGCGGGTATCGCTCCTGCCAGCCGGAAAGCCTCGAGTGCCACGGTTGGCGGTCCGGGAACGACGCCCCACCAGCGACGAGCGAACGCACTGCTCTCACCAACTCTTCGATGACCAGCCGGCAGTCACCGACGATCGGCACGTCGGGCCGGCGCACCTTGCCCAGCTCCGCAGGATCGATGTCGACGTGGATGATCTTCGCCAGGGGAGCGAACTCCGGAACCTTCCCGGTGACCCGGTCGTCGAAGCGGGATCCGAGGGCGACCAGCAGATCACTCTCCTGCATCGACATGATCGCTGTGTAGTTGCCGTGCATGCCGGGCATGCCGAGGCAGAGCCGGTGATCGTCGGGGAACGCGCCCCGGGCCATGAGGGTGGTGACGACGTGGATGTCGCACAGCTCGGCCAGCTCGCGGAGCGCTTCGGCCGCTCGCGCCTTGAGCACACCGCCGCCGACGTAGAGCACCGGCCGCTCCGCGGCGAGCATGAGCTCCGCCGCCTCGCGGATCTTGCGCGGATGGCCGATCGTGGTCGGCCGATAGCCGGGGAGTCCTGTCACGATGTCGGCGTCGGAGGGCCAGTACCAGGACATGGCCGACGCGGGGTTCTTCGGGTCGACTATGTCCTTTGGCACGTCGATCAGCACGGGACCGGGGCGGCCTGTCGTGGCGATGTGGAACGCCTCGCGGACGATACGAGGAATGTCAGCCGCCGATGGGACCAGGAAGTTGTGCTTCGTGACCGACTGGGTGATGCCAGTGGTATCGCATTCCTGGAACGCATCAGTTCCGATTGAGGGCCGGGCAACCTGACCGGTGATCACGACCATCGGCACCGAATCCATGTAGGCGTCGCACAGCGGAGTCACGATGTTGGTAGCGCCAGGCCCGCTCGTCACCATGGCCACACCGGGTCGTCCTGTGGCGTGGGCATAGCCCTCGGCCATGTGGCCGGCGCCCTGCTCATGGCGGACGAGGATGTGGCGGATCGGCGAATCGATGATCGGGTCGTATACCGGCAGGATCGCCCCGCCAGGCAGACCGAACATGACCTCAACACCCTCGTTCTCGAGGGCCTTGATCAGGGCTTGACCACCGTTCAGCTCCATCAATCCATTTTCCCTGTCGTTCCGTTTTCTTGTGTTGATGCGACACGACCCCGAAAACTGCGACGACCTCCCGTCTTGGGAGGTCGAGGGGACGCACGCTGGGGGGAGGGCGTGCGCTACGTGAGAAGTACGAGAAGTGTCGGGGCAGCCATCCGGCGAAGTATCGCAGGCCCACTCACCGCCTGGCAACCCGGACTCGAGACGGCGCCGCGTCCGCAAAGCACCCAGAGCGCGGCAACATGCTGCATGACCTCCCCATCGGGAACTTCGGTGGGGGCGGTCTCGGTCCGGGGGCTCACGCACCGCTACACGACAAGGTCGGGCAGCATCACTGTGCTCGACGACCTCGCCCTCGAGGTCGGCGATGGTGAGTTCTTGGCCCTGGTCGGTGCTTCGGGGAGTGGGAAGACCACGCTCTTGGCGTTGCTCGGTGGACTCGAACGCCCGCAGACGGGAACGGTCCGCGTCCTCGGCGAGGAGTTGGACTCTCTGTCAGGAGACGGTCTGGCCAGGTTCCGGAGCCGGACCGTCGGGTTCGTGTTCCAGCACTTCGGATTGCTCGACAGTCTGACCGCAGGCGAGAACGTGGAGCTGGCCTGCACGCTGGGCGGCCGGCCGGCAGCCGCCCGCCGTCGTCGGGCAAGGGAACTGCTCGAGCGCCTCGGCGTCGGCGATCGAGCCGGACATCGCCCCGTCGAGCTGAGCGGCGGCGAACGTCAGCGGGTGGCGATCGCACGCGCGCTCGCCAACGAGCCGCGGCTCGTCCTGGCCGACGAGCCCACGGGCAACCTCGATCGCGGAAGCAGTCTCACCGTCGCCGATGTCCTGCGCCGCCTTCCTGACGAGCATGCGTGCACTGTCGTGCTCGTCACCCACGACCTCGAGCTCGCGGCACGAGCAGATCGACGCCTCCTCCTCGACAACGGCCGCCTCGCCCCTGCGATCAGCTCCGGGCCAGCCGCGCCCGTCGGCACCGGAACAGGCGCATGAGCTGGCGCGACGCAGCGGTGCTAGCAGCCCGCAGCGTTCGTCGTCGACCGGGTCGGACCGGCCTGACGATCCTGGCCGTGGCCTTGGCCTCGGCCCTGCTCACAGCGCTGTTGACCATCTCCGGCACGGCCGAGACGCGGGTCCTCGACGAGTTGGCCAAGGGCGGTCCGTTGGCCGGTATCCGTGTAGCGGCAGCGGAGCCGGATCCTGGTCAGGTCGACCGTGACGACGCACGACCGGGCAGGGACAAGCTGCTCGACGATGTTGCGCTGAACAGGATGCGACGGCTGCCCCTCGTGCGCACGGTGGTGCCGGTCGTGTCGGCGCGCCTGTTCGTGACCGAACCGCAAAGGCGCAGCGACGGCCACCCGCTGCGACCGTTCCTCGCCCGGGCCGTCGGCGTCGACCTCCGTCGCGCTCCCAGCCTGCCGGTGTCGATCCTCACCGGTCGGCTTCCCGGCGCGAACAGCACCGACGAGGTCGCGGTCACGCCTGGTTGGCTGGAACGGCTCCATCTCACGCGTGCTCAGGCGCAGCGGGTGGTCGGCGACGAGGTACAGGTTGCGGCCGGCCGGCTCTTCGATGAGGGCGACGGCCAGGAGGTGCGGGGACGTTGGGTCCGGCTGCGCGTCGTCGGCGTGGTGGCACAGGAGGCGGGTGACGGCGAGCTGCTCCTCCCGATCGGTCAGGTCCGGGCGGCGCGCCGGTGGACACTCGCCGGCGCTGGTCAGAGTCGACGGCTCGGGGTCGACCCGTCGCCCTACAACGGGGCGTTCGTGGTCGCCGAAGGGATCGACAACGTCAGTCGGGTGCGAGCCCAGATCACGGCGATCGGGTACTCCACCAGCGCCCCCGAGAACCTCATCGCCTCAGTGCGTCGTTACCTGCGGGTCGTCGAGATCGTGCTCACGGCGATCGGCGCCATCGCCTTGGTCATCGCCGCCATCGGCATCACCAACGCCCTGCTCGCCGCCGTACGAGAACGCAAGCGTGAGATCGGAGTGCTCAAGGCGATCGGGGCTCGCGACCGCGATGTGCTGCGGGTCTTCCTGCTCGAGGCGGGCGTGGTCGGGCTGGCCGGCGGAATCCTCGGAACCGCAGTCGGCTGGCTCATCGCGCGCATCGTCGGCCAGACAGTCAACCGCTACCTCGTTGGTGAGGGATTGGCCGGTGTCCGACTCGTGCTGCCGCTACCGGTCATCGCCGGCGGCATCATCGGGTCGGCTCTCCTGGCCCTGGTCGCGGGGACCGTGCCGGCGTGGCGTGCAGCGCGGCTGCCAGCCCGCGAGGCGGTCGGCTCGTGACCCGCCTCGTGGCCGGCCTCGCCGCTCTCGCCTTCGTGCTCGCGAACCTCCCAGGATGCGCCGACGGGCGCAAGGCTCCGACGGTGCTGCCGGCCGGCCCGCGCAAGCAGCGTGCGGTCTTCGTGGTCATCGGCGGCCGGGAGAGCTCCGGGTCCGGCATCGATGACGCTCTACACAAAGCTTGGCCCCAGATCGTGTTCGGCAGTCAGTTCCCGAACGGCACGGTGTACGTCAACCTGGCCCGCAACGACACGACAGTGGCCGAGGCGAAGGTCGAGCAGACGCCGCTGGCCATCGAGCAGAGACCGACCGTCGCTACCGTGTGGTTGGGCGAAGGCGACGATGACGCCGGCACCGCTCCGGCTCAGTTCGGAAGCGACCTCCGGATCCTGCTCGCCGAACTGCGCCGGGCCGGCGCAGCGCGGGTGCTCGTCGCCTTCCCACCTCCGGGTGCCCCGGGTTCGCGGTTCGCATCGGAGATCGCCACGGCGGCCCGCAGCACGGGAGCCGAGCTCGTCCCACTCTCGGCCCGGGCGTGGGACCCGCACGCGCCGCGGACCCGGCAAGCCACTGTGCAAGCAGCAGCGGCAGCTGAGCTCGGGCGAGCGCTGAAGCGCTAGTCCGCGACCACGAACGTTTGCGCGGTTCGCGAGCTCGCGAGCGAACTGGGTGAACGCCGTCGAAGTGCCGCAGCGAAGCGAGGACCTGCTTCGACGGAACAGGACCCGTGCACCGCAGGTGCGCCACGAGAAGCGGCCGGACCTTGATCGAGCGTCCGCGTCGAGCGTGGCAAGGATGCCGCAGGTAGCACCAGGTCACTTGGACGAAGTGATCCGGAAGAACGCCCGGCGGACGCGGTACGGCGCGCCAGTGGCGGTGCGCTGGTATCCCACAACCACCCGACCGTTGTTCATCGAGGCCGAGGCGGGATCGACCTCATCGGTGAGGCGGTTGCTGACCACCAAACCATTCGGATCACGGACCAGCCCAGCCATGCTCACTCGCGACGCGAAGAGATCGACCCCTGTGCCCTTGCGGCGATCCTCCCAGACGACCAGGACGTCAGTGCCGGTGCGGGAGGCAGTGGGTCGCGACTGGTCCTTGACAGCTGTCGAGATCGGGTTGCCCGCAGCATTGGTCACCACCCCGGCAGCGCTCACGCGGGTGCCGAAGATGTCGACCGACGCTGGAGAGCGCCCGTCCTGCCACACGACCACATAGCGGCTGCCGTTCCATGCCACGTCCGGGTCGGACTGGTCACCCGCCGCTGTCGACACCGGCAGCCCAGTTGGCTCCAGGATCGCGCCTGCGCCGCTGACGCGCGATCCGTAGATGTCGGAACCCGACCCACTCCTCAGGTCCTGCCATCCGACGAAGAAGTCGTGCCCGTCGGACGCGACGGTCGGGGAGTCCTGATCGCCCGGCGCAGAAGCGACGGTCAGGCCCGTTGCGTCGAGCACCGTGCCAGCTGGGTTCACCCGCGCACCGAACACATCGAGGTTGCCGGCGTCATCATCGGCCCACGTGACCAGATATGCAGTTCCGTTCCAAGCCACCGCCGGCGAGCGCGGGAAGGTGAACTGCGGCCGCGGCGCCGACACGACGAACGGCGTCGTGTCGATCACGCCGCCGGACTGCAGGCGGGCGCCGTAGATCTTCTCGTCCTGAGCCCACACCACCAACTCCTGTTGGCCGCCGGAGGAGATCGCCGGATCGCCGAGATCGAACCCGGACGCGATGACGGTTCCTTCCCCGCTGGTCGGCGTCCCATCGGGGAGGGACCGGCCGACCCGGATCGTGTCGGGCATGCCGGGGCGTGATTCCCGCCACACGGCCACCACCACGAAACCGTCCGACGCTACGTCCGGTGCGGACTGGAGAGGCGCGCGACCAGCCGACAGGACTGTGGCATGCGGAGCGAGGACCGTGCCCGTCTCGTCGACCCCTGCGCCCACGATGTCGACGCCTGACTGCCAGGCCGCGACGAAACCGGTACCGGATCGGGCGACAGCGGGGTTGCTGTCCCTGAGCGGGCCGGTCGACAGGCGGATGCCCGACGGGTCGAGCAGGGCGCCGGCGGCACTGACGCGGGCGGCATACACGTCACCCGCGCCGCTCCTGACATCGGTCCAGACGACCAGAGAGGTTGCAGCTGTCGACGCGATCGAGACGCCGGCTGGAACCCCGGTGTCGACCGCAACTGTGATGTTGGACGCGCCCAGCACTGTTCCGCTGGCGCTCACCCGTCCAGCCAGGACATCATCGCGGAACAGATGACGGCAGTCGTTGCCACCGGGCTCCGTGCATCGCTCCGCTGTCCATCCCACAACGAACTCGGTGCCCCGGGCGCTCACTGAAGCCCCGTACTCGTTGAAGTACATGTCCGAGCTGTCCTTCGATATCGGGAAGCCGCCCGGGTTGAGCACGGAACCCGAAGTCGTCACCCGCGAACCGAGCAGCGTGCCGCAGAACGGACAGCTGTCCGCCGACCAGACGACCAAGTAGGAGAGGCCGTTGGAGGCCACGGCCGGACCGCCACCGATGCTGCCACCAGCGAGACCGGCACTGCCGATCTCGAAGCCTCCTCCGTCGAGCACCTGACCAGCACCCGTGATCCGCTTGGCGAAGACGGTCTCACCGATGGTCGCGCCCTGCCCGATCCAAGCAACGAGGAACCCGGCGCCGTTGCTCGCCACCGCGGGCTTCGAGAACCCGGTAGCCCTCGAGATGGCCACCGGTATGCCGTACCCGTCGAGCACCGAGCCGCTCGGCGTCACCCGCGTGCCGAACAGGTCGCCCGCCTCCTGCCACACGACGAAGAAGTTCGTGCCGTTGTAGGCGACCGATGGCGAGGTCTGGGCGGCCGACGATGGCGAGATGACGATCTCATCGAGCACGGTGCCACTCGAAGTGCGGCGGGCGGCGTGGATCTGCGCCACTGGACCACCCAAGTAGTCGCTCCACACCACGAGCGATGTGGTCCCGTTCGAGGCGACCGCGGGGTCGGACTTGTTGAGGACCGGAAGATCAGAGACCGAGTGCTCCGGACTGGTCCGAGGGACCGAAGACGCGGGAGCTGCAGGTCGCAGTCCCGCGACCCCGCTTCGTGCTTGAGCAGGGACGCCCAGCTCGAGCGTCGCAAGGCTCAAGAGCGCCGCGGTGGCGGCGAGCGTACGGAAGAAGGGCCGTCGATGATCCATGAAGCCTCCAACCCAGGCGAGCAGCAGCTCGGGCTCCGCTGGTACAGCGGGCGTGCCATGTTGATGCCCGCCCGAGCGGAGGTCAAGCTTCGGTGATCGCTCCGCGCTCTGCGCCTTGGGCCAACCTGGCGTACTTGGCCAGCACACCACTCGTGTAGAGCGGCTCCGGGAGCTTCCACTCGCGGCGGCGCGACGCGAGCGCCTCGGGTGTGACATCGACGTCGATCGTGTGCCCGACGGTGTCGATCGCAATGCGGTCGCCATCGCGCAGAAACGCGATAGGGCCACCGTCGACAGCCTCGGGCGCCACATGACCGACGCAGAAGCCGTGGGTCCCGCCGGAGAACCGACCGTCGGTGACAAGAGCCGCATCCCCGCCCCGGCCCGCTCCCTTCATCGCTCCGGTGATAGCCAGCATCTCCCGCATGCCCGGCCCCCCCTTGGGACCCTCGTAGCGGATCACGACGACATCGCCAGCCCGGATCCCGCCGGCCAGGATCTCATCCATGGCCGCCTGTTCGCCGTCGAACACCCGGGCCGGTCCGTCGAAGCGTTCCACATCGATGCCCGCCACCTTCACAACTGCGCCCTTCGGTGCGAGGGTTCCAGTGAGCACGGCGATGCCGCCCACCGCGTGGACCGGCGCGTCGAGGCGGCGAACGACGGAACCGTCGGGGCCAGGCGGATCGATCAGCTCCAGGTTCTCGGCCACTGTCCGCCCGGTCACGGTGAGGCAGTCGCCGTTGATCAGTTCGGCGTCGAGCAGCTGGCGCATCACGACTGGCAGTCCGCCGATCGCATCGAACTCGACCATGTGGAAGCGGCCGTGCGGTTTCATGTCGGCCAAGTGAGGCACGCGCGCTGCGATCCGGTTGAAGTCGTCGAGCTCGAGCTCCACCCGGGCCTCGGCCGCTATGGCCAACAAGTGCAAGACAGCGTTGGTCGAACCGCCGAGCGCCATGACCACCGCTATGGCGTTCTCGAACGCTTCCCTGGTCATGATCTGCCGAGGCCGGATGCCCTGCTCGAGCAGGTTCATGACCGCCTGCCCCGAGGCGTAGGCGAAGTCGTGACGCCGGCGATCGACCGCCGGCGGAGACGCCGAGCCGGGCAGCGACATGCCGATCGCTTCGGCCACCGACGCCATCGTGTTCGCGGTGAACATGCCGGCGCACGACCCGATGGTCGGACAGGCGTTGCGCTCGATCGCGTCGAGCGTCGCGTCGTCGATGAGACCGGCAGCCCGCGCACCGACGGCCTCGAACACCGACACCACGTCCAACGCCTGGCCATTCAGGTGACCGGGGAGGATGGATCCGCCGTAGAGGAACACCGACGGCAGGTTGAGGCGCGCAGCAGCCATCAACATGCCTGGTAACGACTTGTCACAGCCTGCGAAGGTGAGGAGCGCATCGAACCGTTCGGCGTGCATCATCGTCTCGACCGAGTCGGCTATGACCTCCCGACTGACCAACGACGCTCGCATCCCCTCGTGGCCCATCGAGATGCCATCACTCACTGCGATCGTCGTGAACTCGATGGGGAAGCCGCCCGACGCCCGTACGCCGTCCTTGGACCGCTTGGCCAGCTCACCGAGCGGCATGTTGCAGGGCGTGACCTCGTTCCACGAGGACGCCACCCCCACCTGTGGTTTGTCCCAGTCGTCGTCGGTCATGCCGATGGCCCGCAGCATCGCCCGGGCCGGTGCCCGCTCGAACCCCTCGGTCACCTCGCGCGATCGCGGCCTGACGTCGACCGGTTGTCCCTCGCCAGTCATGGCCGCCCATCGTAGGCGCGAAGGTCAGCACGTAGGCTCGCGTTGTAGTGATCACCACCGCTCATCCAGTCGCCGCTGGACGTGGCGACGTCGTGATCCGCACAGCCGGCGTCGTCAAACGGTGGGGATCGACGACCGCGCTCAATGGTGCGTCGGTGGTCGTGACCCGAGGGGTGACCGGTCTGCTCGGCGCGAACGGGGCCGGAAAGACCACCCTGCTCGGCATGTTGCTCGGTTTGCACCGGCCGGACGAGGGTCGCATCGAGGTGCTCGGACTCGATCCCGTGACCGCTGGGCCCGAAGTACGCGCCCGGGTCGGCTACTCCCCCGAGCACCACCTCCTGCCGCCGGACGTTCGGGCCTACGATCTGGTCCGCCACGTCGCCGAGA
>JBBSGQ010000115.1:0-9452 GCA_038253965.1 Acidimicrobiales bacterium
CCATCCGGACGATCGGAGCCGCGAAAGTCCTGCTCAGCGGCACTGACGGTCTCTTACGGACACCGCCGGAAGCACGGTCGACGGGAGTTCGACTCCCGGCAGACGACGGAGCGGTGTGACTGCAGGAGCACGCCCGGCTTCAGGTGACAGGCGGCTGCGCCGCCTACACCGTTGTGACTGAACTCCCACACGACCGTCACGCTCCTGAATCTGGGACGCGGCGAGTGACGGAGTCGCACACTCTCGTGAGGGACGCGCTGCTGGTCTGTCCACATGAACCGCGCGACAAACGCGCGACATGGTCTGAGGAGGGCTCGCAGAACTGAGCAGAAAAAAGAAAAAATCCTCGCTGAGCAGGGGTTTCTCTGGTGGTCGGGACCGGCGTCGATCCGGTGACCTTCCGCTTTTCAGGCGGACGCTCTGCCAACTGAGCTACCCGACCAAGGGCACCCGGGCGCAGGACGAACCTGCGGCCCGGAGCGGTCCCGACGGGATTTGAACCCGCGACCTCCGGCTTGACAGGCCGGCGTGCACTCCAAACTGCACCACGGGACCTCGCACACCGACACCGAAGTGTCGCCGTGTTCGCACCCCCAACGGGATTCGAACCCGTGTTACCGCCTTGAAAGGGCGGCGTCCTGGGCCGCTGGACGATGGGGGCTCGGCCGTTGAGGGCGGCCACAACGTAGCAGCACCCATAGCCCTCCAACATCACGATGGCAGCAGCTCCTGACAACGTGCTGGCGTACGTTGGGCAGGGTGACGTCACCGACCCGGTTGGCTGCAGCGACGACGGCCGGGTACCTGGCCGGGACGTTTCCCTCGGCCGATATCGCCGCGCAGATCGCCACTCGCGGGGGCACAGACCTCCGGTCAGCCGGCACCGGCAACCCGGGTGCGGTAAACGCGATAGCTCAGCTCGGGTCAGCCTGGGGCTACGGCGTCCTCGCCGCCGATGTGGCGAAAGGCGCACTGGCGGCTCGGTTGGGCCAACGTCTGGCCGGTGGGAACGGCGCCCACGCCGCGGGGACCGCTGCGGTCATCGGTCATTGCTTCCCCGTCTGGAACCGGTTTCGCGGCGGCAAGGGAGTGGCGGCCAGCGCCGGCCAGTGCCTGGCGACGTTCCCGGCGTACATGCCGATCGATCTCGCAGTCGCGGCGGCGACTGCGGCATCGCCGTGGTGGAAGCGGCGCGCGTTCGCAGCCACCGCGGTCGCCTCCACGGCCTGGGTAGCGGCTGCGTCGATCTGGTGGCGTCGCAGTTGGCCGAACGCGTGGGGACCGGTCCCTTCAGTCGGGTTGCCGTTGGCTGCGGCAGCGAGCAGCTCGGTGATCGTGTACCGATTCGCAACAACTGCCTCGCAGCCGGATCAGCGGGAGCTCCTGCGGAGTGCGAGCTCGCCCGTCGCATGACGATCGCCATAGTCACCGACTCGAATGCGCAGCTCCCGGCTGCCCTGGCCGAGCGCTACGGCATCGAGGTGGTCGCTCTCACCGTCACCGTCGACGGTCAGCAGTTCTCAGAAGGCGTCGACCTCGACGCTGACGACTTCTACGCCCGCTTCGATCACGAAACGCCCACCGTCTCGACATCCCAGCCGAGCCCCGGTGCCTTCGCCGCTGCTTACGCCACGGTCGCCGAGCGGGGAGCCAGTGAGATCCTGTCGATCCACATCGGGTCATCCGTGTCGGGCACCCTCAACAGCGCTCGCATCGCGGTTGGCGGCAGCCGAGTTCCAGTGCGTCTGGTCGACACGGGCACCGCATCCTTCGGCGTCTCGTGTTGCGTGTGGGAAGCCGCGTCGGCAGTGGAGCGAGGCGCATCGGCAGAAGAAGCGGCGGTCATCGCTGAGAACCTGGCGGGCTCGATCGGCAACGTGTTCGTGGTGCGGGCGTTGGATCTGGCGCGCCGCGGAGGGCGACTGCATGCAGACGTCGGGGAGGGCGAGAGCGTTGACGCAATACCCGTGTTGTCCCTGATCGATGGACAGGTGCGCGCCGTTGGAGAAGCTCGTGAGCTGCATGAAGCCGCGACGGTGATGGCCGATTTCGTCACGTTGTCCGGCGAATCTCTGAAGGTGGCAGTGGGAGTCGCCGATCGAGGCGCCATGCCCCTGTGGACCGCACTGGAAGCTCAGCTGGTGCACGCGCCGCAGGTGCGCGAGGTCATCCGATACAGGATCGGTCCGAGCGTGGGGGCGCACACCGGCCCGGGGACGGCTGGCGCCTTCTTCTACCCTGCGCCATCCTGAGGCTTCATGGGTTCACAGTGCGCCAGACAGGCTGGTCACGATGACGTCGGTGAGCGCCGAGAGGTAGTGGTAGAGGACGCGCGCGTCGGCGTCGGGGTCTGACGGCTCGATCGAGCCGTCGTCGTCCTCCTGCATGTCGAGCCTGGTGCCGAGGACGAGCCGCAATGCATTGATCGACTGCAGCCAAGCGCCGACTTCGTCCTCGGTCAGCACGCTCGCTTCCGCAGTCGAGCGCATGATCTCGAGCGCTGCCCGCCGAGAGGCGCGGAGCTCTTCGCCAGCCAAGAGGCGGTATTCGGCCTCTCGTGTCTCGTCGTCGGGGTAAGCGACCGGGAAGAGCCTCCGCGCCAGGGGGTCATCCGGCCCGGCATCGACGAGGTCGTCGAGCTGGTTGGCGAGACCGGTGAGCAACGAGCGTTCGTCCGGAGAGAGGCGAAGGGTGAACGCTCCGTCAGATCGACGGACGATCACGGCGCGCTGTCGGCGGAGCAACTGCGTCACTTGTCCTGCTGCATCGTGGCCCAAAGACCGTGTTCGTGGAGTCTGAACACATCGAGCTCGGCCTTCTCCCGGGTACCGGTCGAGACCACCGCCCGGCCCTTCTCGTGGACGTCGAGCATCAGGCTGGTGGCCTTCTCGAGGCTGTAACCGAACAGCTTCTGGAACACGAACGTCACGTAGGACATCAGGTTGATCGGGTCGTTCCAGACCAGCACGATCCATGGGACGTCGGGTTCGAGGTCGGTGTCATCGGTTGGGGACCAGGTCTCGACCGGCTGGGTGGTCGGCGAGACTGTCGACATGGCGCAATTCTGCCGGACGGGCGACCGGCGTCCGCATCTCGAGCCGGAGGTGCAGCACGGCCAGCCAGACCAGACAGGCCCCAAGCACGTGGAGGCCGACCAACAGTGGTGGCACATCTGTGAAGTACTGGGTGTACCCGATGGCACCCTGCAGCACGAGGACTGTCAACAGCGCGCGGGTGGCCTGCTGCAGGCTTGCATCGGCCCCCGATCGGCGAAGCCGAGCAGTGAGGACCACCGCTGTCGCGAGGAACGCCATCATCGTCACGCCATGGATGCGGGCCGCGTCGTGAGGGCTGACCGGTAGCCGATGGACGAAGTTGCCGCCGTTCTGGCCCGAATGCGGCCCACTCCCGCTCGTCACCGTGCCGGTCAGGATCACGACGGCGGCGAGACCGACCAATGCTGTGCCAAGCCGCAGATCAGCGGGCTCGACCCGCGCTCGGGTGGTTTGCGCATCATCGGCCAGGCCGGCTCGATGGGACAGGCAGAGGGCGTTGAGCACGAGCAGCATCGACAGCACGAAATGGGCCTGCACCAGCCAGGGGTTGAGCTCGAACTTGACGACCATCCCGCCGAGCACGATCTGGCCGACCACGCCGGCCACGAGACCCAAGGAGAGCCAGGTCAGATCACGGCGTCGCGGCACGCGTCGCAGCGACCCGAGGACGGCCAGGATCACCGCTATGGACACCAAGCCGGTGATCGTCCGGTTCACGAACTCGACCATTGCGTGGTACTCGAACGGCGCCACCACACGGTTCGCCTTGCAGGTCGGCCAATCGGTGCAGCCAAGACCGGAGTTGCTGAGCCGCACGGCTGCTCCGGTGACGACTATGAACACAAGGGACCACAGCGCCGCGAGAGCCACCCGCCGGTAAGCGGAGGGCGACAGCTCGGGCAACCGCACGCCCGAAGGTTACGGCACCCTTCGCCGGACCAGCCAAGCCGGCGCTGCAGCCGGTCCTGTCTTGGTCAGGTCTCCAGGTCGGCCTTAGGGTGGCTACGTGCTCCAGCCGGCTCGTCGACCGCTGCGGTCGCGTGTTGGAGCGTACGTTGCTCTGACCAAGCCCCGGATCATCGAACTGCTGCTGGTCACCACGGTGCCCACGCAGGTCGTCGCAGCGCGGGGCCTGCCCTCCGGATGGCTGGTCTTCGCCACGGTCGTCGGCGGCTCGCTCGCCGCGGGCGGCGCGAACGCGATCAACATGTACGTCGACCGCGACATCGATCGCATCATGGAGCGGACCCAGGCTCGGCCGCTCGTCACCGGCGCGATGACGCCTCGAGCCGCGCTGACGTTCGCCATAGGCCTCGAGGCTGCAGCCTTCGCCTGGTTGTGGGGGTTCGTCAACCTGCTCAGCGCCGTGCTGGCTGTCGTCGCCTGCCTTTTCTACGTGTTCGTCTACACGCTGTGGCTCAAGCGCACATCGACGCAGAACATCGTGATCGGCGGTGCCGCCGGCGCGGTCCCGGTGCTCATCGGCTGGTCGTCGGTGACCGGCAGCCTGGCCTGGCCTCCCGTTGTGCTCTTCGCGGTGATCTTCTACTGGACACCGCCCCATTTCTGGGCGCTCGCCATCAAGTACCGAGAGGATTACGCCGCCGCAGACGTCCCCATGCTGCCTGCCGTGGTCAGCCTCCGCGCCACCTCGATCCGCATCATCTTCTACACGCTGGTGCTGTGGGCACTGACAGTCCTGTTCGGTCCAGTCGCCGGCATGGGCGACCTGTACCTCGGAACGGCGATAGTGCTCGGGGCAGTGTTCCTCTGGCTGGCCTTCCGCCTGCTGCAATCGCCATCCACGAAGGCGGCCATGCGCCTGTTCTCCTACTCGATCACCTACATCACCCTGCTGTTCGGGGCGATGGCGATCGATGCGCTCGTGCGGTCCGCGCGGTAGGTCGCGTGGCAGTTTCGAGGCTCCGGCAGGCCTGTGTAGTGTCCGATTCCAACCCAACCGCCTTCCGACGAGGCGGCGCCGTGTCCGGGTCGCTCGGAGCGTGGCGCCGGTGAGGTCATCGCGACCATGGCTGTAATCGAGTCTCCTCCCGAGGTCGCCACCGAGGGCGCGACGGCTGTCCCCGATCGTCAGTCGACCGGGTTGGCGGGCTTCCTCGGATCTGGGGATCACAAGGTGATCGGTCGGGCCTACATCGTCATGTCGCTGGTGTTCGGGTTGGCCGCCGCCGTCACCGGTGAGCTCGTGGCCGTAGAACGAATCGACACATCGCGGCTCAACGTCCTGAGCGTCGACACCCAGTTCCAGGTCTTCACGTTTCACAGCGTCTCGGCGACGTTCCTGTTCCTGCTTCCCCTCATCCTCGGCCTGGCCTTCGTGGTGGTGCCGTTGCAGGTCGGCGCACCGACCATCGCGTTTCCCCGAGCCGCAGCCGCATCGTTCTGGGCCTGGTTGATCTCGGGCGGCCTCGTAGTGACCAGCTACCTGATCAACGGCGGACCTCAGGGCGGGCGGAGCCGCGGTGTGGACTTGTGGATCGTGGCATTGGCCGCCCTGCTTGCGGCTCTGGTGCTGGGATCGGCGTGCCTGATCGCCACTGTGCTCGGGCTGCGCGCGCCCGGCATGAACCTCGGACGCGTACCGATGTTCGCGTGGTCGATGCTCGTCGCCGGAACGATGTGGCTCCTGACCCTTCCAGTGCTCGTCGGCGTCCTCGTCCTGATGTACGAGGATCACAAGCACGGCCGGGTCACGTTCGGCGAGAGCAGTGGGATGTACGACCGGATCGTCTGGGCATTCCGCCACCCGCAGGTGTACGCGTTCGCCGTCCCAGTGCTCGGGATCGCCGGCGATGTTCTGGCGGTCACGACGCGTAGCCGCCAGGCGTTTCGCGGGGTGGCAATGGGCGCGATAGCGGCGTTCGGTGCGTTCGGTTTCGGTGCGTTCGTCCAACTGTCCGTCTATGGCGATGCGGTGAAACAGCCGGCCTACATCGGCATCTCGCTGCTCGCTGTGACCCCGGTGTTGCTGCTGCTCGCGCTCTGGGCTGACCTCTTCCGGCGCGGCGGGTTCTCGTTCAGTGCGCCACTGCTGTTCGCAGTGGCCGCGGTGCTGATGCTTCTGGTCGGCGTGCTCGCCGGCGCGGCCGGTGCGATTCCCGCCCTGAAGGTGGCGAACACCGAGTGGGATGCCGCCGTCACTCACTACGCGACGCTTGGTGCGGTCATCGCGGTGCTGGGCGGTCTGTACTGGTGGGCGACCAAGGTGATCGGTCGACCTGCCGGACAAGCTCTCGGCGGGTTCGCCGCGCTGAGTCTCCTGCTCGGCACGGTGCTGCTCGCCTTCCCGAACCTCATCTCCGCCTTCCTCCGTGCGCACTCGAAGTCGACGAAGAAGGGCGTGTTCCAGGCGCTCGCCATCGTTGAGGTGGTCGGCGGCGGGTTGATCGCCGTCGGCGTCGTGGTTGCTGCGGTCAACCTCCTCGGTGCGATGCGACGCCGCTCCGACGGCGGTGACGGACGCGATGAGGTCCCGTCCGATCCGTGGCAGGGTCACACGCTCGAATGGGCCACCCTGTCGCCGCCGCCGCTGCACAACTTCTCGAGCCTGCCGGTCGTCAGCTCGCCCGAGCCGATGCTCGACCAACGTGAGGAGGCTTCCGCCTAGTGGCTACTGCGATCGCTGACACGGCCGCCGGCCACACCGTTCCGGCGTTGCCATCGGCCGCTCCGCCGACCCGTCCCCGGCTCACCCTCATCGGTACTGCCCTCGCCTCAGCGGCTGTCGTGATGATGTTCGCCGGACTGATCGGGGTGTACCTCTCGTATCGATCGGAGAGCCTGAGCAGTACCGGCAAGTGGCTGCCCACGGGAACATCCATCCCGCTCACCCCGGCCAACACCGCGATGTTCACGTTGGTGTTGTCGGTGATCACCATGCAATGGGCCGTCTATGCAGTCGCCAACAACGACCGCCCGCACGCCTACCTCGCCCTCGGACTCACGATCTTCTTCGGCCTGTGCTTCATCAACATGACGAGCTTCCTCTACACCCAGATGGAACTGGGCGTGGCCAAGAGCCCGGCCGGGGCGCTCATCTATGTCATCACCGGCGCCCACCTGGCGCTTGTGGTGATCGCCCTCCTCTATGCCGCCCTGATGACGTTCCGGACCCTCGGCGGCGAGTACACGGGCCGGGACAGAGAAGGCATCACCGCAGCGTCGATGTTCTGGTACGTCACCGTCGCCGTGTTCGCGGTGATCTGGTACGCGATCTACGTCACGAAGTAGCGACCTCCGTTCTGAAGTAGAGGACCACCCGACATGCTCACCCACGGTTCCAAGTTCTTCCTCGGGCTGGCAGCCTTCGCATTCGTGGTTGCGGCGATCTATGCCGGTGCCAGCGGTCACCACGCGGTCGGCATGGACACCCTCATCGGGGGGATCACCCTCGGATACAAGGGACGCGTCGGGGACCACCTCGGATACGCCATCCTCGTAGGTCTCGCCTTCACCTCGCTCTTCCTCGGCCTCGTGGTCGTCGCAGTGCGCGACGCGGATCCCGAGGCCGGAGCGCAACTGCTCGGTACCGACACCGTGCCCGAGGCGGCACCGCCGGCCACAGCGAGCTACTGGCCGGTCGTCGGCGCGTTCTCGCTTGGGGCCCTGCTCCTCGGTCTCGTCGTCGGCAAGGCGCTGTTCGTGGTCGGCCTGGTGGGTGTCGTTGTGACCGCTGTCGAGTGGGCGATCCGGACCTGGGCCGACCGGGCCACCGGCGATCCAGAGGTGAACCGCTCGATCCGCAATCGAATGATGTTCCCGGTCGAGATCCCGGCGATAGCGGTGCTCGGCATCGCCTTGTTCGTGTTCAGCATCTCTCGGGTCCTGCTCGCGCTGCCCAAGGGCGGTTCCTATGTGGTCTTCGGGCTCGTACCCGTGGTGGTGCTCGCCGCGGGCTGGCTGATCGCCGCGCGGCCCAAGGTCAGCAGTTCCCTGCTCGCCGCCCTGCTGCTGATCGGTGGCCTGGCCGTGCTCGCCGGCGGCGTGTTCGGTGCGGTCCACGGGGAACGGAAGTTCCACGAGGAGAAGACCAAATCCGAAGGCAGCATCGGCGTCGTCTCGCCTCCATCGTTGATCCTCCGGGCCAAGACGTGACGGGAGAGCAGGAGTTGGCAGGCCGCAGGATCGTGCACGAAACTCAGCACGTCACTTGCGAAGGAGCGTCCATGGTGCGTGGCCGTCTGCGGCGCGCGGTCATCACGATTCTCGGCATCTCGATCCTGGTGCTGTTCAGCGCGGCATGTGGTGACGCACGAGACGACCATCCGCAGACCACGTTCAACTCGAAGGGGCCGGCCGCCCACACGATCAACAACCTGATCAACCCGGTGTTCGGGGTGGCGGGCGTCGTGTTCGTGCTGATCCTCGGCGGCTGCCTGTTCGTCTCGCTGAAGTTCAGGGCCAGGGGTGACGATGATTTCGAAGAACTGCCCAAGCAGATCCACGGCAACATCAAGGCGGAGCTTGGTTGGACGATCTTTCCGGCGGTGATCCTCGTGGTGGTCGGGGTGTTCACCGTCACCACCATCTTCGATCTGGCGAAGAAGCCCAAGGCGGACGCGGTGCGGGTGGAGGTGTACGGCCAGCAGTGGTGGTGGGAGTACCGCTATGACGTGAACAACGACGGCAAGTACGATGACATCATCACCGCCAACGACTTGGTGATCCCTGCGGGGCGCGAGATCGCCTTGCGGATCAAGTCACGCGACGTGATCCACAGCTGGTGGGCGCCGGCCCTGAACGGCAAGCGTGATGCAGTGCCGGGACGCACCCACCCCTGGACGATCCAGGCCGACCAGCCCGGCGAGTACGTCGGTCAGTGCACCGAGTTCTGCGGGCTGTCCCACGCCAACATGCGCATAAAGGTGGTGGCCATGTCGGCCGGTGGCTATGCGTCATGGGTCAAGCAGCAGCAGGAACCGGCGAAGAACCCGACCGACGCGACGGCCATCGAGGGCTGGAAGGTGTTGACCGGCCAGTGCACAAGTTGTCACCGCATCAACGGCCTCAAGGATCCGAGCAAGGGCGGCAAGGATCCGTCCTCCTCCACCGCGTCGTTCAAGTATCCGAAGAAGGTCAACCAGGTGTCGGGTGAAGCTCCGAACCTCACACACCTGATGAGCCGGTCGGACTTCGCAGGCGCTCTGTTCGCCCTGCGCAAGGAAACAAAGGACTGTCGATCGCTCGGGGAGAACTGGGGTCAAACCGACCAAGGACAGACCAAGTGCCTCAACCGCAACGCGTTGGAAGCATGGCTGCGGAACCCGCCGGGTGTGAAGCCGATGGACCCCGGCGCGACCATGAGCCTAAAGAGCCGGGGCATGCCGAACCTCAACCTGACCGAACTGCAGATCGACCAGCTGGTCGCCTACCTGC
>JBBSGQ010000116.1:0-9441 GCA_038253965.1 Acidimicrobiales bacterium
ACTGTGCAACCGGCGAAGATCACGGCGCGACCGGAGGTCGTGATGGCCGTGATGACCGCGGCGCGCGGCTCGAGCCCGCTGTGCAGCGCGCTGCGGTAGCGGGTGACGATGAAGAGCACGTAGTCGATCCCGACACCGATGCCGATCATCGCCGCGACCTGTGGCGCGAAGTCGGGAACCTCGAGGACGTTGGCCAGCAGCGTGATCAGACTCAGACCGATCCCCAACCCGGTGACGGCTATGAGGATCGGCAATCCCATGGCCAGCAGCGAGCCGAAGCTGATGAGCAGGATCAGGGCCGCCACCAGAAGGCCGAGTCCCTCCGAGCTGAACGAGCTCTGCTCGGCACCGCCGAGCACGAAGCCGGCCAACTCGACCTGGAGATCCGGACGCTCGGCCTTCGTGCCGAGGGAGAGCAAAGCCTTCGCGTCAGCCTTCTTGTAGTCCGAGACCGTCTGATCGAGGTGAAGGGTGCCATAGGCGATCGTGCGCGTTCGCGCAATCTGGCGAGCGCCTGTCGCCGACAGCGGTGAGACGACTGCGCTCACATGAGGCTGCTTGGCGAACCGATCGAGGATGTCCCTGATCTCGGCCCGCACGGCAGGCTCGTCAACTGTCTTGCCCTGTCGAGTCCGGAACACGACGTTCACGTCGTCGCCCGCTCGCTTCGCGAAGCCACTCTGCAGCAGATCCTGCGCCTTCTTCGAGTCCGAGCCCGGCGTGCTGAAGGTGAAGTGGTAGTCCCCGCCGAGGGCCCCGGCCCCCAAGACGGCGGCGACCAGCACCACGATCCAGACCAGCAGCACCCGTCGCCGCCTTCGGTAGGACCAGTCGGCCAACCGCACGAGCAGCGTTGGCCGTGACGCGACGGTGCTGGTTACGGTCGGCGAGCGCATTGAGCGACTCCTGTGGTTGTTGTCCTCAGCACTTGAACCATCCGACGGCGCAACGACGCGGAACTCATCGGTTGTCACGTCTACCTCCCGCTGAGCGGCCACCTCAGTCTGACTAACAGAGTCGACGCTCAGCTAACACGCCTGTTGGCGGTCGCGCCGGGCTGCGATGGCTGAGGATCTGTCGACGAGCACGCCGAGCTGGCCGTCGTCGACACCAGAGCAGGACCACGCCGGTCGGGCGGTCAGCCCCAGCGCTGAGGATCGTCGGGGTCGACGCCGAGGCACAGCTTGCCCACGACCTCGTGGGCCAGCATCGTGTTTCCGGGGTGGAACCGCCCCATGCGCACGTCGCGGAAGATCTGCTCCAAGCGGTTGCGCTTGAAGACGCCGGCGCCACCGGTGAGGTCAAAGGCCCGGTCTACGATCTCGAAGGCCTTGGAGATGACGAAGTACCGCGTAGCGATGAGCCGCACTGGCCAATCGGCGTGCTCGACGCCCGAGGCCCAGTCCGCGCATGTCCGCTCGAGCATGGCCTCGGCCGCGTCGTAGGCGATGCGCATCTCGGCGACGTTGTGCTGCACCTCGGGATGGTGCGCCATGGAGTTGGTCAGTGCGATCGACGAGCGCTTCGGCATCGTCTCGATGGTCAGATCGAACGCCCGCTTGGCCGCCCCGAGATAGGTGGCCGCGAAGCCCATCAACGCCCACGCGAACAGGGCGACGTGGAACATGCCGGCGCCAGCGAAGCCTGGAGGGCACACGAGCGCCACCAGGTCGTCATGCACGAACGCGCTGTCGAGCACGGTGTCCTGGCTCTGCGTGGCCCGCATGCCGAGCGTGTCCCAGGTCTCCACGATCTGGAGCCCCTCCGCGTCGCGCGGCAGGAACCCGTGGACGATCTTGGGATCCGCCGGATCGGAGCTGTCCATGGCGTGAAAGCCGCCCATCGTCCACACCGGAGAGAGGCTGCCGAAGATCTTGTGACCCGAGATCTTCCACCCACCGTCCGCGCGGGTCGCCGACGCCACCGCAAGGAAGACTGGGAGATCGTTCCCGGCTTCGCCGTGGAGTGCGCAGAAGATCTCGCCTTCGAGGGCCTTCTCGAGGATCCACTTGCAGGAGTCATCGCCGCCCCGGACAAGGTCGGCCGCAACGCCCATCCAGTAACAGTGCATGTTCGTGGCCAGAGCCGTCGCCGGCGCCACATAGGCCACACGACGCACAAGCTTGGCGTAGGCATCCAGCCCGAGGCCGCTCCCGCCCATGTCCGTCGGGACCGGACCGAGCAGGTAACCGGAGGCCTTGAGCTCCTCCCAGTCCTCATCGAAGAACCGGTTTTCGAGGTCGTACACGGGCGCTCGCTCGTCGAATCGGGCAAGCATGTCGTCGGTGATCAGGTCGGAGCTCGTGAGCGTGGACATGGCTGTCTCCATGAGTTGTCGGTCGCACTTCGGATGGGCGGTACTGCGCCGGTCAGGTCGGCAGCGGGTACAACTGGTCAACCTCGATGACGACGTCCGCGGGCACGCCGAGACGAGCGGCCGCCTCCCGGATCGCGTCGGCGTTCGGAGCCTCATAGAGGCAGTACGTCTTCTTGTGATCCGCTGACAGGAACGAGTACACCCACCGGATGGCCGTGTCGTCGTTCACGAGCTCGATGCCGGTGTAGTCGACCTCATCGGGATCGAGCGCCTCAACGAAGTTCCGTTCGATCACAAACAGGGGCACGGCGTTCTCCTCGCGGTTCCTGCCGGCACCGTACGGGGAACGGCGCCTGCTGTCATGACCAGATCTGGCCTTAGTTCGCGCAAGCGGCGCGTGGAACCGATCGGCCCTTATAGTCAGGTTTGACCATCGGGCCGTAGGGAGGGCAGGTGGCCGAACGAGGGACCGCCACCGCCACCATCGTGTTCACCGATGTGGTGGGCTCCACCGAGGTTCGAGCGCGCCTCGGAGAGGTCGCAGCCGACCGGTTGTTCCGCACCCACGAGCATCAGCTCACCGAAGTCGTGACTACGCACGACGGTCGGGTCGTCAAGGCCGCCGGCGATGGGATCATGGCCGCCTTCGGCGCCGCATCCGACGCGGTGTCGGCCGCCATAGCCATGCAGCGCGGGCTGGGTCAGGCATCGCAGGATCTCCAGATCCGGGTGGGGGTCGCCGCGGGCGACGTGAGCTGGGAGGACGGCGATTGCTTCGGCCTTCCGGTGGTTGTCGCGGCCCGCTTGCAGGCCGGAGCCGAACCAGGTCAGATCCTGGTGAGCCAGGTCGTTCGGTGGTTGGCCGGGGACCGGGCCGGCGATCGATACGAGCACCTCGGCCCGGTCGCCTTGAAGGGCATCCTTGATCCGATCGAGGTCTTCGCGGTCGGCTGGGACCCGCCGGCCGACGGAGGCGGCGACCGGGCAGTGGCCTCGGTCGCCCTCCCGGCCGCCCTCACGGTCGCTTCAGGCGTCGGGTTCGTAGGTCGCACCGAGGAGTGGGGAGTGCTCCAGTCGAGCTGGTCCGAGGTGGAAGCCGGCGTGCGGCGAGTCGTCCTGGTCGGAGGCGAGGCCGGCGCCGGCAAGACCCGCCTGGCCTCCGAGTTCGCCCGGCACTGCAACGACGACGGGGCAGCCGTGCTCTTCGGGGCATGCGACCGCGAGCTCGCGCTCCCCTACCAGCCATGGGTGCAGGCCCTCGAGCACATGATCCGTTCGATGGCCGATGAGCTCTTCGTCGACGATCTGATGCCATCGCTCAGCGAGTTGATGGTGCTGTTGCCACAGCTCGAGCGGCTCGTTCCAGGTCTCGGACGACCGGCCAGCGTCGATCCGGAAGCCGACAGGTTCCGGCTGTGGTCAGCGGTCGGCGACGTACTCGGCGCCGCCAGCCGACGGCGTCCGATGGTGCTCCTGCTCGACGACCTGCACTGGGCCGGCACGCAGACCCTGGCCCTGCTCCGCCATCTGGCCCGCACCGCGTCATCGGATCGGTTGCTCGTGATCGGCACGTTCCGCGACACCGGAGACGAGGTCACCGACCCGTTGGCTTCCTGCCTGGCCGACCTGCGGCGGCTCGACGGAGTGATCCGCTTGCGGCTGGCAGGGTTCGACCAGGCGGGCGTCGAGCGGTTCGTGGCCAAGGCCACCGGCCAGGAGCTCGACGCTGGCCTCCGCCAGGTCGCCGCGGCCATGACCGCCCGCACCGCAGGGAACCCCTTCTACGTCGGCGAGCTGTGGCGGCATCTGGTGGCCACCGGCGCGGTGACGCATTCCGGTGCTCGGTGGGTCACCAGACCCGAGGCCGACGCCGCCGGCGTCCCCGACAGCATCAAGGAGGTGGTGACCGCCCGGTTGGCCCACCTCGGACCGGTGGCCCGCGACCTGATCGGCCTGGCCGCCATCGCCGGCCAGCGCATCGAGCTCCGCGTGCTGTGCCTGGCCGCGCAGTGCACCGAGCGCCAGGTCGCAGACCCACTCGACGAGCTCGTCGACGCCGGCCTCCTCGCTGACGCCGGCGGCGTGATGCTCACCTACCAGTTCCCCCACGCGCTCGTGCGGGAGTCGGTGGCGGACATGGTGCCGCCGATGAGGCGAGCCCACCTGCACTTGTGCGTGGCAGAAGCACTCGAGGCTGCTCATGAGGCCGATCGCCGTCGGGTGCTCGCTGATCTGGCACGCCACTACGCGGCCGCTGAGTCGCTGGGCGGCACCGACAAGGCCGTCTACTACGGACGGCGGGCAGGGGTCCAGGCGATGCGATCGGCTGCATACGACCAGGCGATCTCCCACTTCGAGACCGCGATCGCGCTGTCGAAGCCGCGGAGCACGGAGCGGATCGAGCTCCTCCTCGATCTGGGTTCAGCCCAACTCAGAGACGGTCGCTACCTGGAGAGCAGAGAGACGTGTGGGGCCGCGTTCGAGGACTCCTGTTCGCTGCAGGCCGCCGGCCTGGCCGCGAGGGCCGCGGTGGGGTTCGAACAGGCTGTTCACATGCCGGGCTTGCCCGGTGAACCGGCGGTTGAGGTGGTTTCGGCGGCGATGGAGATGCTCGGCGACGAGGACGTCCAGACACGCGTGCGCTTGCAGGCGTCGCTCGCCCGCTCGTATGCCCACGCCGGGCGGGCCGATGACGCGTTCGAAGCCGTTGAGATCGCGCTGGCCTCGGCTCGCCAGATCGGCGACCGCGAGTCCCTCGGCGCCGCTCTGGAGGCAGCATTGATCTCCACCGACGATCCCCCTCGCCTGCTGGCCTTGAGCGCCGAGCTCGAAGCGATCTCTGCGACCAGCTCCGATCCGTGGCACGAGCTCTACGCCACCTCGAACCAGTTGCGCGCCCACATCTCGCTCGGCCAGCTCGGCGCTGCGGCGGCCGTCCTCGAACGCCACATGGTCGCTTCCGAGCGCGGCCGCTACCCCGCCTTCCAGTTCGTCGGGCACGCCTTCGCAGTGGTGCTGCACCTCGCCGCCGGCCGTTTCGACGACGCCGAGCGATCGGCAGAACGTGCCCACGCGCTCGGGTCGGCTGGGAACAGCCCGTTCGACGCCGGCGTGTACGGCTTGCAGATGTTCGCGATCCGCCGCGAGCAAGGCCGCCTGGGTGAGGTCGCACCGGTGCTGAAGCTGGTATCGGCTGCGCAGTCCAGGCAACCACTGTGGCGCCCCGGCCTCGCTGCGCTGTACGCCGACCTAGGACTCCTCGACGAAGCCCGCCGGGAGTTCCAGGCGCTGGCCGCCAACGGTTTCGCAACCATCCCGCGCGACGCCGTCTGGCCGGCGTGCGCCACGTTCCTCGCTGACGTGTGTGTGGCGATCCACGACCGGGACCGAGCGCTCGAGTTGTACGACGCGCTCGTCCCGTTCCGTGGCCGCAACATCATGGCCGGGATGACCATCTGCCTCGGGCCCGGCGACCGGTTCCTCGGCAACCTCGCTGCCCTGACCCAGCGCCCCGACCTAGCGGACGCCCATTTCCGGGCGGCGCTCGACCTGGCCGAACGCAGTCCGTCGCCCGTATGGCAGGCGCACGTCTTGCACGACCATGCGCGCTTCCTCGCCGACCGGGGATCGCTGGGCGAGGCGGCCGAGATGCGGGAGCGGGCCCGCCAACTCGCCATGTTCCTCGGGATGGCCTCGCTGGCCGAGCGCAACGGCGGCCACGACCAAGGCGCGTCGTCGGCCAGCGAGCCGAGACCGGGCGGCAGCGCCCGCCCCGACGGGCTGTCGAGTCGGGAGCTCGAAGTCCTTCGGTTGGTCGCCGACGGAAAGTCGAACCGCGAGATCGGCGAGCGGCTCTTCATCAGCCAGAACACCGTTGCCAACCACGTGCGCGCCATCCTGCAGAAGACCGAGTGCGCAAACCGGACAGAAGCCGCTTGATACGCGGCCCGCCACGGCCTGCTCGGCCCCTGAACGCGACCGAGCGGCAACGCTGCGCATCGAGGAACGCCCAAACCTGAACACCACGATGCGGGGCCGGACAAGCACTGTCCGCCATCTCACACGTTGACCCGTCGTTGGCTAAGCCCGATTCACGCCTAACCTGCGGGGATGTCGACGTCCGGCGCTGAGCGACCGGACTGTCGCGGAAAGGACCTCCGCGCACCGCGATGGTTGCCCGTCCTCATCGATGCGGATCAGCCGCTACCCGAGCTGTCCACCGGCGGCGCCTCTCATGTGTCGGCGACCGTCCTCACCGGTGGCCGACCCGTCGGAACAGCGTTGGTGCCGGTCACCGCGGATCCGTTGCCCACTTCAGCGCTGGCCGCTGCGATCCACCACGACCTGGCCGAGCTCCTCCACCGTGAACGGCTCCTGGCCGGATTGATAGGAGAAGAGGACGTCGTGGGATCTCCACGCGCCTCCGTGCTGGTCTGCACGAGGGATAGGCCAACTGATCTGCGTCGCTGTCTCGCGTCGATCCGACGCCTGGACCATCCCGTCGAAGAGGTGTTGGTGGTTGACAACGGCTCAGACCCAGACGTGACTCGAGCGATCGTAGAAGCGGCGGGTGCTCGTTACGTGCGGGAGCCGATTGCGGGACTCGACCGGGCGCGGAACCGCGGGGTCCTCGAGGCGACAGGCGAAGTGCTGCTGTGCACCGACGACGACGTGGAGGTCGAGCCGGGTTGGGCGACAGCATTGCTTGCCGCGTTCAGAGATCCATTGGTCATGGCCGCAACGGGGCTCGTCCTACCTGCGGTTCTCGATACGCCCGCTCGTTGGCATTTCGAGCGCCACTCCAGCTTCATTCGTGGGTGGCGACGACAGGTCCTAGATGGAAGCGTCCTGCCATCGGCGGTGGCCGGCTCAGCCGGCGCCGGTGCGTCAATGGCGATTCGAACCGAGTTCTTGCGGACCATGGGCGGCTTTCCTGAGGAGCTCGACGCCGGAATGGCGACGGGGAGCGGCGGCGACACATATTGCTTCTACAGGGTCATGCGGGCCGGCTACCGAATCGTGTACGAGCCGGCATCACTCGCTCGCCACACGCACCGAGAAACCGCAGCGGCATTGGAGCATGCGTACCGGGGCTACGGAACGGGCATCTGGTCATGGGCCCTGCGGGCCTTCACTCGCGACCACGACGCCATGACATTGGTGTTGGTGACCTGGTGGGGCGGCATCTACCTCATGCGCAAGATCGCGGGTTCTCTCCTGCGGCGTCCGGGCGCTTTGCCGCTCGGGGTTGCGGTAGCGGGCGTGCAAGGGGCTCTCGGGGCCCCGGCTGCGTACCGCACAGCCTGCCGAGCCACCCGCAACCATGCGCCGCTCCTCGACTCGGAGACCGGCGATCCCGTTGTCGACACGGTCACCGCTGCGCCGCCCCTCGAGATCGCAGGACCCCTGAGGTCGTTTCCCTTCCTGTCGATCGTCATCCCGTCCAGAGGTCGCCGTGCCTCGCTCCTCCGGTTGCTCGACGTCCTCCGTCGCCAGAACTATCCAGCCGACCGCACCGAGGTGATCGTCGCGCTCGACGGCGACCTGGATGGGTCCCACGCCGCTGTAACTGCCATCCGTTGGCCGTGGCCGTTGTGCACAGTGGTCCTGGAGGCGAAGGGCTCTTCTCGCCATGAGGGACATGGGGCTGCGATCGCCAGAAATCGGGGCGCTGCACTTGCAAGCGGCGACGTGCTGTTGTTCCTCGACGACGACGTCATCCCGACGAACGACGGCGTGCTGATGGCCCATGCGCTGGGCCACGCACAGGGTGTGGCAGCCGTGATCGGACCCTGTCCGCCTCATCTCCACCGCGTCGACGGCGTGTGCGCTCAACAGATCCGCAATTGGTGGACCGATCAGAGCGAGCGTCTGGTGAACGCCGCGACGTTGACGTTCACCGATGTCCTGACGGGGAACCTGTCGGTGCCTCGGGTGGTGTTCAGTGATGTCGGTGGGTTCGAACCCATGCCTCGGCGGGAGGACTGGGAGCTGGGTTACCGCCTCCAGAGAGCGGGCATCGCCCTGCGCGCTGCTCCGGCGGCCGTCGTTCTCCACGACGCTGATCTCAGCTTGCAGAGTGCGATCGAGGACCGACGGCGGGAGGGAGCCGGCGATGTTGCGTTTGCCCGGCTTCATCCACAAGTGCTGGCCAGGCTGCCTTTGGCCGGTCTGTCGGAGTTGGGTGGGCGTTGGCAGGCTGTGGGCAGGTTGGCGATCACCAGTGGCCCCTCGACCCAGCCCTTCCTGGTGAGCGCTCGCGGCGCTCTGGCGGTGCTGGAGCGGGCCGGGATGCGGCGAGAGTTCTCCGGTCTGTTTCGCCGCGTTCAGTTCGTCGCCTACTGGTCCGGGGTCGGATCTGCCGTCGGCGATCTCGCAGGCTGGAACAAGCTCCGAGATGCGTGCCGTCAAGCGGCAACTCCGGCTCCCATCTTCGACCTCCTGGGCCAAGCAGGGTTGCCCGACCTCGACGGCGCAGCAGAGGTCCGGGTCAGCTACGGCGGAGTCGAGCTGGGCCGTGCACCGGTTCTCTGGGGCGGGCTTCCGTTCGACGACCGCCGGTTCACCGAGACGGTCGTGGACCGCTTCGCATACCTGGCGCTGCGAAATGATGCATCATCGCGGCACCGTCTAGCGAGCAACGGTGTCTGAACGGCTCAAGCGTCGGCGCTACTCGGTCGACCTGATAGCTCACCTCGTCGCGAGGGAGTTCCGGCTGCGTTATCGCCGCGCCTTGCTCGGTTGGGTCTGGGTCGTAGCCGAACCGCTCGCCCGCCTGGTCACCTTGGCGTTCGTGTTCAGCCGTGTCCTGCCCCAGCACATCCCCAACTTCACGGTCTTCCTCTTCACGGGCATCCTCGCGTGGACCTGGTTCTCAGCGGCCGTCGCGTCGATGACCGCCAGTGCAGTCGATCGCAGCGACCTGTTGTTCCGGCCTGGGCTTCCCCGGGCGACAGTTGCCCTGGTGAGTGCGCTCACCGATGCGGTCGACTACCTCGCCGCACTGCCCCTGCTGTTCGTGTTCCTCGCACTCGGGCCGGGTATTCCGGCCGCCGCCCTTGCCCTGCCGATCGTCCTCGTCGTTCAGCTCGTGCTGATCCTCGGACTGGGGTTCGCGTTGTGTG
>JBBSGQ010000117.1:0-9400 GCA_038253965.1 Acidimicrobiales bacterium
CTCCCTGCCGGGCTACGAGTGGCTGCGGGACATGTTGACCGATTCGGAGAGCAACAAGAAGGTGCGTCGCCTTCGGGACGTGGCTGAACGATTCGACGCGACGCTCTCGCAGCTCGCGATCGCATGGTGTGCCGCGAACCCGCGCGTCTCGACTGTCATCACCGGAGCCAGTCGGGTCGAGCAGGTGCAGGAGAACATGGGTGCGATGCGGGTGCTCGGGTCGCTGACACCCGATGTCCTGGAGGAGATCAAGTCCATCGTGCGCTGAAACAGTGGAGTGTCCTGAGCCATCGCCCAGACTGGCGGCCGTGTCTCCCGGCGAGCAGCGGCTGCTGACCCCGACCTTCCTGCTCGTGACCGCTTCGGCGCTCGCCTATTTCGTGGCCATCGGGATCGTTGCGCCAGTTCTGCCGGTGTACGTCAAGGACGACCTGGGGGGGAGGGGCGCAGCGGTCGGAGTGGTGGTCGGTGCATTTGCGATCGCGGCCGCGGTGCTCAGGCCGGTTTCAGGGCGGCTCGGTGATCGGCGCGGCCGGCGGGTTCTCGTCGTCGGCGGTTCGGTGACGTTCAGCGCGTCGGTCCTCGCCTACGGCCTGGTTCACTCGCTGCCTTGGTTGGTGGCCATGCGGATGCTGTCCGGCGTGGGCGAGGCCGCGATGTTCGTCGGTGCTGCGACCACCGCACAGGACCTGGCGCCGTCGCACCGGCGAGGCGAGGCTGCTTCGTACTTCTCGGTGGCCATCTACGGAGGGCTCGGGCTCGGTCCCGTCATCGGAGAGGCGACCCGCCGATCGTGGGGGGTGAGCGAGGTCTGGCTGGTGGCCGGCGGCTTCGGGCTGCTCGCCGCGGGCCTCGGTCTGTTCGTCCCCGCATCGGCCAGCCGCGCCGCGGTCGACACATTGGCTGACGGCGACACTGAGCTCGGGCGTCGCAGAGCGTGGATGCGGCGAGTGTTCCATCCTGCAGCCGTCGGCCCGGGAACGATCTTGCTGCTGGCGACCGCGGGGCTGGCAGCGTTCACTGCCTTCATGCCGCTGTACGCGTTGGACCTCGGGCTCTCCGGCTCTGGCGAGGTGTTCCTCCTGTACTCGGTGCTGGTCCTGGTCGTCCGCATCGGCGGCGCCCGACTCCCCGACCAGCTCGGGGGTACCCGAGCTGCGTCGGCGGCACTGGCCTTGCAGACCGTGGGCTTCGTGCTCATGGGGCTGTGGGCGACCACCGCCGGTTTGTTCACGTCGACGGCTATCTATGCGCTCGGCGTGTCGCTGATGTACCCGTCGCTGCTGCCGTTGGTGATCGACGCCGCTCCGGACGCTGAGCGCAGCCAGGCAGTGGGCACGTTCACGCTCTTCTTCGACATCGCTCAGGGCGCAGGCGGGTTGCTCTTCGGCGTGGTCGTCACGCTCGGCGGCAACCGATCTGCGTTCGTGGGCGCCGGAGTGTTGTGCGCGCTCGGTCTCGCGGTCTTGCGTCTCGGCCCGCTCGGGCGTCACGGCAGCGACCGGGAACCTCGCGTTCTCGACGCAATACCAGGGCCATGACGCAGACATTGCGTCGAGGAACGCTCCGGGTCACGTAGGTGGTTCGATCACTCCGCGCTGGGCAGTGATCCGGCCGTAGTGCTCGATCATCCGGTAGCGGCCGAAGTCGAACACCGTGCGCTTGTAGTCGGCACAGCTGTCGAGGTCGCACACGGCCACTATCAGCTCGTCCCGGTCGGTGGTGCAGCGGGCAACGACCTCACCCGACGGGGCGATGATCTGGCTCTCGGCCAATGAGGCCACACCCTCTTCGGTGCCACCCTTGGCCACGCCGACCACCCAGGTCCCGTTCTGATAGGCACCGGAAGCCATCACGAGGTTGTTGTGGAACCCGGCGAGATGGTCCTGGCCCGGGTCGGGGGCGTAATGAAACGGCGTGTTGTAACCGATCAGCACCAGCTCCACGCCCTGCAGGCCGAGCACGCGGTAGGTCTCCGGCCAGCGTCTGTCGTTGCAGATAGCCATGCCGACCAGACCACCAAAGGCGCGGTGCACGACGAAACCCTCGGTGCCCGGTTGGAAGTAACGGCGTTCGAGGTGTTGGAACGGCCGCCACGACTCTGGTTCCTCATGACCGGGGACATGGACCTTGCGGTAGCGACCGACGACCGAGCCATCGGTGCCGACGAGAATCGCCGTGTTGTGCCGCTTACCTTCTGGCGTCAGCTCGGCATAGCCGAGGTGAAAGCCGAGGCTGAGGCGCCGTGCCTCGTCGAACAGGGGCTTGGTCTCGGGACCGGGCATCTCGGTCTCATAGAACCCAGCGAGCTCCACCGGGTCGTCGATGACCCAGCGGGGGAAGAACGTGGTGAGTGCAAGCTCGGGGAACACGACCAACCCAGCTCCGCGGTCCGCCGCCTCCCGGAGCAGTGTGATCAGGCGCTCCACGACGTCGGCTCTCGCATCGCTTCGGCCGACCGGTCCCATCTGGGCTGCGGCAACAACCAGCGGCCGGGTCATGTGGCCGGCTCGGCGGTCGTCGGCGGTCCGGCCAGGCGCATGACGACTTCGAGCAGCACGTTGGCTCCAGCCTCCAGATCGGCCGGTTCGGTGCGTTCGGCAGGGTTGTGGCTGATGCCACCGATGCTCGGTGTGAACACCATTCCCGCCGGGCACACCCGAGCCAGCATCTGCGCGTCGTGGCCCGCCCCCGAAGGCAACCGTCGCACGGTATGGCCTTGGCCGACTGCCACCGACTCGACGAGATCGACCACCGTAGGGTCGAACGCCACCGGTTCGAACCGGGCCAATGGGCGGGTCGTGATGCTGACGGCCTCGGCCTCGGCCAGCCAGAGCAGGTGGTCGCGCACACGGCGCTCTGCTTCATGCAGTACGGAGTCGTCGGTGTTGCGGAGATCGACGGTGACAACGGCGCGCTCGGCTACCACGTTCACCAGGTTCGGGTGCAGTTCGAGGCGGCCCGCCGTCGCGACCTGAGGCGGTCCGATGTCGGTGGCCAGCGATCGCACGAAGGTGACGAGCTCCGCCGCGGCGAAGCCAGCGTCGTGACGCATGGCCATCGGGGTGGTCCCGGCGTGATTGGCCTGCCCGGTGATCGTGACCTCCTGCCACGAGATGCCCTGCACCCCCGTCACGGCACCGATCGTCACCCCTTCGGCTTCGAGGACCGGGCCCTGCTCGATGTGCAGCTCGACATAGGAGTGCGGCGGCGGAGCAGGCAGCGGCAGCGGTCCGACGTAACCGATCCGGTCGAGCTCTGTGCCGACGACGCAGCCGTCGACCCCAACCGTGTCGAGTGCCTCCTCCACGGGCAGGCCGCCGACGTAGACGAGGCTGCCCATCATGTCCGGCGGGAACCGGCTGCCTTCCTCGTTGGTGAAGAAAGCGACTGCCAAAGGATGTGCCGTGGGGATGCCGCCGGCGATCACGGTCTCCAACACCTCGAGACCAGCCAGTACGCCGAGGTTGCCGTCGAAGCGCCCGCCGGTGCGCACCGTGTCGATGTGTGATCCGATCAGCACCGGTGGCTCTGTGCTCGACGCAGGCCACGTGCCGACGACGTTGCCGATGCCGTCGATGTCGACTCGCAGGCCGAGGTCTGTCATCCAGGACACGACGAGGTTCCGACCCTCCCGGTCGGCATCGGTCAGCGCCAGGCGCGAACAGCCGCCGCCGTCGATCGCTCCGATCTCGGCCAACGCATCGAGCCGGCTCTCCAGCCGATCCCAGTTGATCCGCAGCTCATTCATTGGTGCGCGATCATGTTTGTGGATCACGACGTTTCGTCTCCGAACGGGCGGGCACCAATGAACGAAACGAGCCGTGTTGATGGTTCTCTCGCCCTGCGGGCTCGTTCATTGGTGCGCCATCATGTGTGTGGATCACGACGTTTCCATGGTTCGCTCGTCGTCCGTACCGTTCGCCGAGAGGGCGATGTCGTCCGGCCGGACCGGCACACGGGTCAGTGGGGCACTCGTAGCGTCTCGGATAGCGGCGACCACCGCCGGCGTGGAGGAGATGACCGGCGGCTCGCCTACGCCCTTGGCACCGAACGGCGCACCCGGTTCCGGTTCCTCGACCAGAGTCGCGACGACCTCGGGCATGTCTAGGGCGGTCGGGATCAAATAGTCGGTGAACGACGGGTTCCGAGGCCGGCCGTCGAGGAGGAGCAGTTCCTCCATGACCGCCAGGCCTACACCTTGGGCGATGCCGCCTTCTATCTGCCCGATGACCTGCACTGGGTTGAGTGCCCGACCGACGTCCTGGGCGGTGGCGACCTGCACCACCCTCACAAGACCGAGCTCGGGATCGACGTCGACCACCGCTCGGTGCGCAGCGCAGGCCAATGACACGTGGGCGTCGCCCTGCCCGTCGGTGTCGAGCGGATGGGTGACCCGGTGGTGGAACTCTCGCTCCTCCTCGAACACGACACCGGGCGCAGCCTCGGCCACCGTCACATCGACCCCGCCGTCATGGGAGAGCACTCGCGCGTCTTGGATGCGGAGAAGCTCGACCGGCACGCCGCGCTCCGCAGCCACCCTGGTCAGCAGCGAATCGCGCACTGCGAGGCACGCCTGCTCGACAGCACCGCCCGACATCCACGTCTGCCGGCTGGCCGATGTGGACCCCGACGAGCCGATGGTCGTGTCGGGTTGCGCTACGAGCACATCGTCCACTCCGAGAACGGTCCTCGCGATCTGTTGGGCCAAGGTGACAAATCCTTGGCCGACCTCGGCGGCCGCGCAGCGCACGGTGGCCAAGCCGTCGACCAGCCGGCAGGCCGCAACCGACCCGTCCATGTAGCCCTCGGCATACATGAGGTTCTTGAACCCGACGGCGAACCCGACCCCGCGGCGCACGTCACCGGCGTCGGTCGTCCTGCCGGCGCCGCCGGGCCGCGTCATCGGGTCGTCCGCAGCCGAAGCGACGGGGGGGAGCGGCAGGGCAACGGTTCGCCGGATGACGTCGGCCACGGGCAGCACTCCATCGATGCGTTGACCGGTGAGGAGACGGTCGCCCGAGCTCAGTGCGTTGTGCAACCGCAGCTCGATCGGATCGATGCCACATGCCCGGGCGAGCCGGTCCATCTGCGCTTCGTGGGCGAAGCAGACCTGCACTGCGCCAAAGCCTCGCATGGCCCCGCACGGCGGGTTGTTGGTCCGTACGCCGATTCCCTCGATGAGCGCGTTGGGCACGCGGTACGGGCCGGCGGCGAAGCACGACGCGTTGGCAACGACATGGAAGCTCGAAGACCGGTACGCGCCACCATCGAGCACGATGCGGGCCTCGAAGCTCACGATCGTGCCGTCCGGATCGGCGGTATGGCGCATCCAGATCCGGGCGGGATGGCGGTGCACATGGCCGAGGAAGGATTCCTGGCGGGAGTAGACCATCTTCACCGGCCGACCGGTTCGCAGCGCGAGCAGGCAGGCATGGACGTGAAGGCTCACGTCTTCGCGGGCGCCGAAAGCTCCGCCCACCCCGCCGAGCGTGAGGCGCACCTTCTCGGGCGGAAGGCCGACGCACTCCGCTACCTGGTCGCGATCGTTGTGAAGCCACTGCGTCGACACGACGAGATCGACGCCGCCGTCCTCGGCCGGGATGGCGAGCCCGGACTCGGGACCCATGAAGGCCTGATCCTGCATGCCGATGTCGTAAGTGCCTTCTACCGACACTGCTCCCCGTGCAGCAGGATCGCCATGGCGGATGAACAGGTGCCGGAACAGGTTGCCATCAGGATGCAGGGGGGCGCCGACGATCGCCGCCTCGGCGTCGACGACCGGGGTCCTGACGTCGTAGTCGACGCGGATGGCAGCCGCCGCCCGGCGCGCGCTGTCCGGGTGATCCGCTGCGACAGCGGCGATGGGCTCGCCGCAGTACCGCACGACATCTGAGGCGAACACCGGCTGATCGCGAACCTCCAGGCCGTACAGCGGCGCGCCGGGCACATCGGTAGCGGTGAGCACCGACGCCACTCCTCGCACGGACAGCGCGGCGGAGATGTCGACCGAGACGATGCGCGCCGCAGCGTGCGGAGAGCGCAGCGTGGAGCCCCAGAGCATCCGGTCGGCCCACAGGTCCGAGGTGAACGCGAACTCGCCGCGGACCTTTGGTCCGCCGTCGGGTCGTCGTGCACTCTCGCCGATGCGGCCACTCGTCACCTGGTTGGTGTCGGTCGGCGCCGCGGACCTCGTCGTGCCGGTCGAGGCGGACCTCATCGGCGTCGACCTCCCGTCCGAGCAGCCACCGTCACCTCGACCGCGGCGAAGATGCGGCCATATCCGGTGCATCGGCACAGGTTTCCCGAGATCGCTTCGCGGATCTCGAGGCCCGTCGGCTGCGGGCAACGAGCGAGCAGGTCGTGAACGGCCATCACCAGGCCGGGGGTGCAGAAGCCGCACTGCACGGCTCCCTCGTCGACGAATGCCTGCTGCACGTCGCTGAACGCGCCACGATCGGCCGGTTGAAGCCCTTCGAGTGTGGTGATCCTCGCCCCCGTCGCGCCAGCGGCCAGGACCAGACAGGAACAGACCAGGACGTCGTCCATCATCACCGAACAGGATCCGCACTCGCCCTGTTCGCAACCCGACTTGGCGCCTGGAAGGTCGAGCCTTTCCCGCAGGACGTGCAACAGGCTCTCCCCGAGCCAGGCCTCCTCGACGCGGTGCTCTCGACCGTTGACGGTGAGCGCGTACCCGGTCATGAGCTGATCGGCTTCAGGGCCGTGCGCAGGCAACGCTCGGCGATGACCGCTACCGCGTGTCGGCGATACGCGGCTGTACCACGATGATCGTCGATCGGGCGCGCGTCGTCAGCCACCAACGCGCCGAAGCGCCGGGCATCGGCAAGGCCGCCGGGCAGCGTCGAGGTGATCCAGTCGATGTGGTCGGCCGCCCATCGTTCAGCACCCGGTGTCCGCAGTGGCACCGGGCCCACCGAGCCGAGGGCGCAGGCCACGGTGCGGCGGGCTGGATCGATGACGAGCGCGACTGATGCCAGGGCGATCACCATCGCGTTGCGAACGCCTACCTTGCGATACTGCTGATGGCCCCCGACGAGCGGCACGCGAGCGGCGACGATGAGCTCGCCGGGGTCTAACGCAGTCCGCTTCGGGCCAAGCACGAAATCGGACAGGAGCAAGGAGCGGTGACCGTCCGGTCCCACGAGGTCGATCGTCGCGTCGAGCGCGGCCAGCACCGGCAAGGTGTCCCCTGCCGGGGATGCCGTGGCCAGGTTGCCGCCGATCGTTCCGGCGTTGCGGATCTGGGGCGACCCCACAGTGCGAGCAGCCTGGGCGAGGGCCGGCACCAACTCGCCGAGCTCGTCACCCAGCAGGTCGGTGTAGGTGAGGCCTGCGCCGAGCACCACCTGGTCCCGGTCGTGTCGCCAGGTCCGGAGCTCGGTGACGTTGCGCAGCGCGACGACCGAAGAAACCTCGGTCAGCCCGGCGTTGATGGCTACCAAGGCGTCGGTGCCCCCCGCCAACACGAGCGCTGTCGGCTCCGCGACGAGGGCAGCCACTGCGTCGTCGATGGTTGTGGGGAAGGCGACTGCCATGCGACCGACAGCGTCGACGCAAGTTCAACAAACTGTCAATGCGGACTCGTGACGAATCGGTGAATCATCATGGGACCGGACGCTGGATCTGCAGCGAGACGCGGGTCGCGCCGGCGTCGAGGGCGGCTCGTACGACGTCATCGAGCAGGGCGAGGACTGTGCCGTCGTCGCCGGTCACCGACGTACCGAACGGACCGAAATCGACATCCAGGCCACTGGCCTCGGCGACCCGGAGCGCCGCCCGCACGTGAGGACCGGGGTTGGCTTCGACGAACGGCTCGACCGTGAACTCTGCGACGAGCGCCATGCCGGGTGAGACTACCGGCGATGCTCCTGCGCAACGGAACGGTGGTGGACGTCGACGGCAGCAGACCGGCCGACGTTCGTGTGGGGATCGACGGGCGCATAGCGCAGGTTGCGGTTGGGCTGGAACCCGACCCACGTGAAGACGTTGTCGACGCGACCGGCCGCTTGGTCGTGCCCGGCGGAGTGGATGTCCACACACACTTCCATCTCCCGGTGGGTGACGTGCGGGTGAGCGACGACTTCCTCAGCGGCACCCGGGCAGCGGCGATCGGCGGAACGACGACGATCGTCGATTACGTCACTGCATACCGCGGCGAGGATCCACTCGCCGCACTGGCGACCTGGCGACGCTGGGCCGAGCCGGCGGTCGTCGACTACGGGCTGCACATGACGCTCACCGAGGCCGCGTCCGAGCGGACGCTGGCCGACTGTGTGGAGGCGGGCGTCACCAGCTTCAAGCTGTACATGGCATATCCGGGCCTGCTGCAGGTCGGTGACGACGTGATACTCGACACGCTCATCGCAGCCCGCCGTCACGGTGGGCTTGTGACGCTCCACTGCGAGAACGGCGGGGCGATCGAGGCGCTCCGCCGCCGAGCGGTGGCGGCTGGGCGCACCGGCGTGCTGGAACACGCCAACACTCGGCCGGCACTGCTCGAAGGTGAGGCCGTGGCCCGCGCCGCGGCTTTGGCCGAGGTGGCCGGTGCAGCGATCTACATCGTGCACGTGTCGTCGGCTCCCGCTCTCGCCGCGCTTCGAGAGGCCCGCGGGCGAGGAGTCGAGGTGCTGGCGGAAACATGTCCCCAGTACCTCTACCTCGACACTGCACGCCTGTCCGGTCCGGACGGGGAGAGCTTCGTCTGCACGCCCCCGCTGCGAGATCCGTGGCACGCCGAGGAGTTGTGGGAGGGACTGGCGCAGGGTCACGTCCATACAGTGGCCACCGACCATTGCCCGTTCACCGTCGCCGATCGTCGGGCTGGCATCCGAGCCCGGCCAGACGGGTTCGCCGACTTCACCGAAGTACCGGGCGGGTTGCCCGGCGTGGAGACCCGCCTCGGCCTGGTCTGGGAAGGAGTCGCGGCCGGCCGGATCACGGTCGAAGACTGGGTGAGGCTTTGTGCGGAGGCGCCGGCCCGGGCGTTCGGGCTGTGGCCGGCCAAGGGTTCCCTCCGGCCAGGGGCAGATGCAGACGTCGTGCTGTGGGACCCGCGGCGCCGCCAATCGCTCGAGGCTGACGCTCTGCACATGCGTGTAGACCATTCGCCCTATGAGGGCATGACCGTCTCCGGCTGGCCCGAAGTCGTGTTGTCACGCGGCCGCACTGTCGCCCGCGCGGGCCGCTGCACAGCTGAGGTGGGATCTGGGCGCTATGTCGCCCGGGCACCGCGGGCAACGGGCTGACAGTCGGTTCAGCCGAGGCGGCAGTTGGGGCGCCGGGTGGCGACCCGGCACTCAGGTGTCAGCGCCAAGGTAGTTGTAGACGGTGAACCGGCTGACACCGAGCGCATCGGCAACGTCCTCGACCGCTTTGC